>JBFIPU010000082.1:0-12906 GCA_041609995.1 Acidimicrobiia bacterium | reverse complement strand
CCGGTTCCTTCCAGCCACCTGGTCATGAGCAAATCTGGTAGGCCCACGACGTGGTCGCTGTGCTGGTGGGTGAGGAAGAGCGCCGTCAGCTCTCGCAGTGACAAGCCGGTGGCAGCGAGACGCATGACTGTGGCCCGGCCCGCGTCGAACAGGAGGTGGCGATCGTCATGTGAGACCAACACCCCGGGGCCGGCCCGATCCGGGTTCACGATCGGGGTGCCGGTCCCGGTGACGATGACCCGGGTCGTCACCGTCGGTCAGCTGGTCGGCTCGACATAGTCTCGCCAGCTCACGGTTGGTTGATAACCGAGCATTTCCCGCGCCTTGTCGATTGACAGCAGCGTCTGATGCTTGCCGATGGGCGTCCGCACCTCTACCTCCGGGTACACCTTCGTCATGAGGTCGACACTCGGCATCGTCATGCAGGTGTCGGCTGCCGCAATCAGAAACGCCTCATGGCCGTCGATGTCGGATTCGATCGACCGGCGCACGGCCTGGGCGACGTCTCGGGCATCAACGTAGCCCCACAGGTTCCAGGCGCGGATCATCGGGTCCTCCCAGTATTTGGGGAACTTCGGGTAGTTGTGGGGCTCCATCACATTGGAGAAGCGGAGAGAAAGGAACGGGATGCCACTCCAGCGGAAGAACTGGCCGGCCATCTCTTCCCCCAGCAGCTTGGTGAGGGCATAGTGGAACTCGGGCAGTCGGGGGTGCTTTTCGTCGATGGGGGCGTAGCGCGGCTGCTCGGTCTCGAACGGGACTCCGATCAGCGTCTCGCTCGAAGCCCATATCACTTTTTCGACCCTGGCCTTCACGGCCGCGGCAAACACGTTGTAGGTGCTCATGGTGTTGATGCGAAACGTCTCGCCGTCCGGCAGCATGTTGGGGGCGGGCACGGCGGCCAGGTGTACGACGATCTCTGCGCCATGGAGGGCATCGGCCGCCTGCCCCAGGTGGGTCAGATCAGCGATCAGGCTGGGCGTTTCCGGGTCCCACGGCGCGACGGTGTCGACGTTTACGACGTCATAACCGGCGCGGGTCAGGTCTTCGACCACGGCTCGGCCTGCTTTGCCGCTTCCACCCGTCACGATGATGCGTTTCACTCGTCTGATGCTCGCACGCAGAAGGGAGGCCGTCAACGGGAGGCCGATCGTTACCATGCAGCCCTCATGCCCGCTGATTCCTTTCGTAATGTCGCGCTGGTGGCCCACGTGGACCACGGCAAGACGACGCTCGTGGATGCCATGCTCGCCGCCACCGGGGTGTTTGCCGAGCACGAGGCGCGAGTCGATCGGGTGATGGACTCCGACGATCAAGAGCGCGAACGGGGCATCACCATTCTCGCCAAGGCCGCTTCGATCGAGTGGAAAGGCACTCGCATCAACCTCGTCGACACCCCCGGGCATGCCGACTTCGGGGGCGAGGTGGAGCGGGCCTTGACGATGGTCGATGGCATCTTGTTGCTCGTGGACGCAGCCGAGGGGCCGATGCCTCAGACGCGCTATGTGCTGTCCAAAGCGCTCGCCCGCCGGCTCCCGGCCGTGGTCGTGATCAACAAAGTGGACCGACCTGACTCCCGCATCGCCGAGGTGGTAGATGAGGTATACGAGCTCTTTTTCGATCTGGGAGCCTCCGAAGAGCAAATCGACTTTCCGATCGTGTCGACCATCGCGCGGGAAGGCAGGGCAGTGGCGGGCATGGGGGTGCCGGCCGACGACGCCGATCTGTCCGCGCTGCTCGACGCCATCACCGAGACCGTGCCGCAACACGATGGCGATGCCTCAGCCCCGCTGCAAGCGCTGGTCACCAACCTCGATGCCTCTGACTACCTGGGCCGGCTGGCGATCGGTCGGGTCGTGGCCGGGACGATGCGGGCCGGCGAGCAGGTGGCCCTGTGCCACGCCAACGACGAGGAACCACCGCTGAAGAGGCGGCTGACGAGCCTGCTCGGGTTCACGGGGCTGGGGCGTAGCGAAGTCGATGAGCGGGTGGCGGGTGACCTCTTCGTCCTGGCCGGATTCCCGGAGGTCGAAATCGGAGACACCATCGCCGATGCTCGCGATCCGGAGCCGTTGCCCCGTCTCCGGGTCGACGAGCCGGTGCTGCGGATGACCTTCGGTGTGAACACCTCCCCGCTTGCGGGCGAAGGGAAGTTCCTGACATCTCGCCAGATCAGAGATCGTCTGAACCGGGAGGTGCTCGGGAACGTGTCGATCCGGATCGGGGCGACGTCATCGCCAGAGGTGATCGAGGTGGCCGGCCGGGGTGAGCTTCAGTTGGCAGTGTTGATCGAGGCGATGCGCCGGGAAGGCTTTGAGCTGCAGGTCAGCCGCCCGGAAGTCATCATTCGCGAACTCGACGGTACCCCCCACGAACCCCTCGAACGCGCAGTCGTCGATGTGCCCGATGAGTATGTGGGAACCGTCACCCAGGCGGCCGCACCGCGCAAAGGGAAGGTGACGGATCTGCGCCCTGGCGACGCCGGGCGGACGATCGTGAGCCTGGAGGCACCAGCTCGCGGCCTGCTCGGATTCCGATCGTTGCTCATGGGCGCCACCCGCGGCACGGCTCTGATCCACCAGCAACATGCGGGATGGATGCCCTGGGCCGGGGAGCTGCCGCACAGGATCGGGGGAGCGATGACGTCGGACCGGGCCGGTATTTCGACCGCCTTCGCGTTGGACAATCTGCAGAAACGGGGCGAGTTGTTCATCGGGCCCGGAGAAACCGTTTATGAGGGCATGATCATCGGCGAGGCGTCCCGCCCCGAAGAGATGAACGTCAACGTCACCAAGGGCAAACAGCTGACCAACATTCGGACCCACGCCTCGGATGAGGCGATCAAACTCAGACCGCCGAGGATCCATTCTCTCGAGTCAGCGGTCGAGTGGATCGCCGACGACGAGCTGGTCGAGGTCACCCCCTCGGTGGTTCGCATTCGCAAGCGTTTTCTGTCCGAGAGTGATCGGAAACGCGAGAAGACACGAGCCAAGGCACACAAGGAGGCGCACAAATAGCCGTACGGTTCGCCAGCCTTTAGGCTGCCCTCGATGGGAAAAGTAGCCAAACAGGACTACGAGTCGGAGCTTCGTGCGCTCCACATCGAGCTGGTGCGCATGCAACGGTGGGTGACCGCGACCGGCTACAAGCTGGTGGTGCTCTTCGAGGGGCGGGACGCCGCCGGCAAGGGCGGTGTGATCAAACGCATCCTGGAGCCCCTCAATCCCCGAGTCTGTCGGGTGGTGGCCCTGGGCACACCCAGCGACCGGGAAAAGACACAGTGGTATTACCAGCGGTACGTAGCCCACCTCCCGGCCGCCGGTGAGATCGTGTTGTTCGATCGCAGCTGGTACAACCGGGCCGGCGTCGAGCGGGTGATGGGCTTCTGCACCGACGACGAATACTGGGAGTTCCTTCGAACGGTGCCGCGTTTCGAGGAGATGCTTCAACAATCGGGGATCCACCTGGTGAAGTACTGGTTCTCGATCAGCGACGAAGAGCAGGAGAAGCGGTTCCAGGCTCGGCTCAAGGATCCCACCAAACGCTGGAAGCTGAGCCCGATGGATTTGGAGTCACGCGACCGCTGGGAGAATTATTCGGCCGCAAAGGACACGATGTTTCTCCATACCGATCTCGACTCGTCGCCGTGGTACGTGGTGAACGCGGACGACAAGCGCACAGCCCGGCTCAACTGCATCAGGCACCTGCTCAGTTTGGTGCCCTACGAAGAGGTCGATCGCACTCCCATCCAGCTGTCGCCCCGCACTCCCGCCGTGCACAGCCACCAACGGCCCCCCATCGACTCCCAGCGCTGGGTGCCGAATCCCTACGACTGACACCGGCGGAACCAGCCCGTTGACCGGAACCGGTCGTCGCGTTTCGGGTCACACACCCGGTCGTAGCAGGTCCAGCTGATCCCGTTGGACTGATCTGGAAACCCGGCCATGATGAAATTTGAGTGTTTATCCCTAAGATTTACTGGGTATACTGTGTGCAGATAGTTACCTCGAGATCTCAGAAAGGAGATGCTGATGGTACGGTTTTCTGATCCGTTCGCCGAGCTGGACCGCATGATCGGCCGCACCTCGGGCATGATGCCGATGGATGCTTTTGAGCGTGACGGTGTCTACACCGTTCGTTTCGACATCCCCGGTGTCACCTCGGGCGACATCGATCTGACCGTCGAGCGCAACATGCTCACGGTGACGGTCGAGCGCCAGAAGGAGCTGGATATCGAAGATGTCAACTGGATTGTGCGCGAGCGTCCTTCCGGGCGCCACAGCCGCCAGCTGCGACTGGGCGCTGCCCTCGACAGCTCTCAGGTCGAGGCCTCCTACGACCAGGGCGTGCTGACGATCACCATTCCGGTGAGCGAGCAGGCCAAGCCGCAGAAGATCGATATCAAGTCGGAGCCGCTGGCCCTCGACGTCTGAAACCCGCTCATCCGACGAAGGCCCGGACCTCAATCCGGGCCTTTTCGCGTGTCGATTCGTTAACCATCCGGTTACCGGGGGACAAATGTGCCACAATCCGCCACCGATAGCTTGTCGACAACGAGCAGGAGACAAGCGCAACGTGGCCGTGCGCAACCTCATCGAGAACGCCCAGCGGTATACCGACGACGGTATGGTGACGCTCACGTTGAGCGCTGAGGGAGAACAGGCAGTGCTCACGGTCGCCGACACCGGCATGGGGATTCCGAGGAGGTCACTCGACCGGGTCTTCGAGCGCTTCTATCGAGCCGACCCGGCCCGGGATCGGGCATCGGGGGGGACTGGACTGGGCCTCGCGATCGTCAAGCACGTCGCCGAGCGGCACGGCGGCAGCGTCGTCGTCGAAAGCGAGCTGGGGCTGGGATCTACGTTCCGGCTCATGGTGCCGCTGGGTCAGTGACCGCCCCGCCGGCCGACGGCGACGGCGGCGGCCGAGAGCCCCAGCTCGATCGCCTCGGCCAGCCCGCTTCCCCCTAGTAGCGCAGCCAGGGTGGCGCCGGCCAGCGCATCGCCGGCCCCGGTCGTGTCAACAACGTCTTCGACCGGTGGAGCAGGGAAATGGTGAGTGAGATCCGGCCCAAAGAGCAAACAGCCGTTGGCGCCGTCCGTCACCACAACGGTGGCCCCACTCGTTTCCCGCAAACGGCGGCCGGCGGTAAACGGGTCGGTCTCGCCCGTGAGAGCACCGGCTTCGGCTGCGTTGGGGAACAGGAAGGTGAAGCGGCCGAGCAGCCCGGGCTCCGGGTTGGATGCCGCGAATTGGGCAGAGAAGTCCAGCGACGTCGTCCACCTGGATTCGGCGGCCAGCTCGAGGAGTTGCATCGCTGTTCGGTGAGACCCGGATGTTTGGAAGCTGTATCCCGTGAGATGCAAATGGGCCGTCCCGGTGGTGTCACCGATCGGGGTCGCCAGTTCGGCCGGTCCCCGGGCCGAGATCATGGTCTTCTCTCCAGTGGGGTCGACCAGCACCACCACCAGCGGCGACGGTCCGTCTATCCGGTGCAGCCCGGAGGTGTCCGCCGGGCCGAGAGCGGTGACGATCAGGTCGGCAAAGGAGTCGGTGCCGATGTTGCCCAGCATCCGCACTGTTGCCCCGGCCCGGGAGGCGGCCACCGCGCAATTGGCGGCCGAGCCGCCCATGGTGAGGCGAGGGTCCTGGGCTGAGGCATCGCCTCCTCGTATGGGGACCTCGGCGACCTGGAGCGTGATCTCGGCGACCGCGTCGCCAAAGACGAGCAGCGTGTCAGCCACGGAGGACGGCGGTGGCGGCCTCGTCGATCGTGCCGTGCTCGTCGACCACGACACCGTAGAGCTCGGCAGCCCTATCGACCGACACATAGCCGCCTGCCACGTCCTCGGCGACCATCGCCGGGTCGCGTGTGAATGGATCTCCGAACCCACCGCCGCCCGCCAGTGACAGGATCAGACGGTCGCCGGGCGGGATGGACTGCTGTCCTTTGGGCCGAAGCTGCTTTCCGGATTTCAACTCGATGCGGGTCGGGGCGCCCGGGCCTCCGCCGTCGCGACCGCGGGCCGGGTGTTCGGCCTTGTCGTATTGCGCCAGTACGTCGAACGGCATGCCGTCGGTGCCCTGCAGCTCCATGACCTGGCCGAGCCCACCCCGGAACCGGCCGGCCCCACCCGAATCCTGCCGCAGCTCCTTGCGCCAGAACACGATTGGCACGATGGCCTCGGTGGCCTCGACCGGCACGCCCCGCACACCGTTGGGAAATCCGGTGGCACTCAAGCCGTCCTTGGTGGGCCGTGCCCCGGTGCCCCCGTTGTTGAAATGCATCATTTCGAACTCGACGACCTCCCCCTGGTACTCGCCGGCCACCGAGGCGCCACCCCGCAATTGCAGATTGGCCAGGGCCGATGAGCCCTCGGCGATTACCCGGTCGGGGATCACCTGGGCGAGCGCGCCGATGACGGTGTCGGGCAACAGATGGCCGATGATGTGTCGCAGCGCCACCGGGGCCGGGTGCTGCACGTTCAGGATGCAGCCCTCGGGGGCGCTGACGATGATCGGCTCGAGCGAGCCGGCGTTGTTCGGGATGTCGGGCGCCACGACGCACTTGATCCCGTACGTGGTGTACGCCTTGGTGTAGTTCATCACCACGTTTATTCCATAAGAAGATGGAGGGGAGGTGCCCTCGTAGTCGACGTGGATCTCGTCGTCGGTGACGGTGACGGCTGCCTGCAGGGTGATCGGCCGCTCATATCCGTCCATGGTCACCGAGTTGTGGTAGGTGCCTGCCGGCAACTCGGCGATGCGGCGGATCGTGGCCTCACGGGAACTGGCGATGATGTGCTCCGCCAGGTCCTCCAGGTCATCGATGCCGAACTCTTCCATCATCGCGATGAGCCGGTCGGCCCCCACCCGATTGCCCGATGTGAAGGCGAACATGTCTCCTACCACCTGGTCGGCCTCGCGAACGTTGGTACGGATGATCTCGACCAGCGTCTCGTTGAGCTCGCCGGCTCGGAAGAGATGGAGGATCGGGATGTCGAGCCCCTCTTCGTAGACCTGGCGGCCATCGGGGGTGAATCCGCGGCCACCGATGTCGACCACGTGGCAGGTATTGGCCATCAACCCCACGGCCTGGCCTTGGAAGAACACCGGCGTCACGATCGTGATGTCATTGTGGTGACCAGAGGCCAGCCACGGGTCGTTGGTGATGAGCACATCACCGTCGCGCATCGTTTCGAGGGGGTGTTTGGCGAGGAAGTGCTTGACGCATTCGGCCACCGAGTTGATGTGGCCGGGAGTGCCGGTGATGGCCTGGGCCAGCATGCGTCCCTGCCGATCGAACACGGCCGCCGCCAGGTCGCCGGCCTCCCGGACCGAGGTGGAGAACGAGGTTCTGATGAGCGCCTGGGCCTCCTCCTCGACGACCGCGATGAGCCGGTTCCACATCACGTTCTTGTGGATCAGGTCCAGGCTCACGTTCGCTCCAGGATCAAGTGGCCACCCGAACCGACGCGAGCTGCAAACCGAGGGCTGATGACCGTAGCCGTGTTTTCTTCGACCACGACCGCCGGGCCGTTGATGGCATCGCCGGGGTGGAGTCGGGAACGGTCGAAGACGGAGGCGGCCACGGCCTCACCGGTGTCCGGATCGACCAGCTGCCGGGTCAGGCTGGGTGCGGGGTGGTTGATCGAGGGAGTGGATCTGTGCCCCTCGATGGCGGGTGGATCAGTCGCGATGGTCAGAACCCACGTGAGAACCTCGACGTCGACTCCGGGGATTCCCCGGCCGTAGAGCCGCTCATATTCCTTCTCGTATGCCTGCATGAATTGCTCGGCGGAATGCCCATCCACCACCGCCGTATCAACACGGATCGGCAGTTCCACTCCCACCTCGTGCCCCTGGCCGATGTAACGCATGTAGGCCAACCGCGACTCGTGGAGCTCGACACCGGGGGCACCTGCCTCGACCACCGGCGTGGCCTCTGCTCGCATCGAGTCCAGGAGTTGGTTGACCCCGTCGACGTCGAGTGAGCTCAGCCGCTGGTGGTAGGAGCGCGACACTTCGTAGGCGACCGGCGCCCGCAGGAAGCCGATGGCGGATCCGACACCGGCATCAGGTGGGACGATCACCCGGGAGATGCCCAGCTTTTCCGCCATGCGGGTGGCGTGGATCGGAGCGGCCCCCCCGAAAGCGATCATGGTCTTGGTCTCGACGCGTTGTCCGCTTTCGACGGTATGGACTCGAGCGGCGCTCGTCATGTTCTCGTCGACGATTTCGGACACGCCCAGGGCGGCGGCGGTGGCGTCCATGCCGAGTTGCTCTCCGACGACCCGCTCCAGCGCATCGACGGCGGCATCGGCCGAAAGGCGCATCGCGCCGCCGGCGAAGTTGTCGGGGTCGATACGGCCCAGCACCACGTCAGCGTCCGTTACGGTCGGGTCCCGGCCCCCGCGGCCATAGGCGGCCGGTCCCGGTTGTGAACCCGCGCTCTCGGGTCCGACGGCGATGCGGTCCATGGCATCGACGTGGGCGATCGACCCGCCTCCGGCGCCGATTTCGACCATGTCGATCACCGGGATTCGCAAGGGCAGGCCGCTGCCACGCATGAACCGATATATGCGCGCTACCTCGAATGAGCGTGACGTCTGTGGATGGCCATCGTTGATCAGGCAGATCTTGGCGGTGGTTCCCCCCATGTCGTAGGACAACACATCATCGTGTCCGAGCTCGCGAGCGATGGAACCGGCGAAGATGGCGCCGCCGGCGGGCCCCGATTCCACCAGCCGTACCGGAAAGCGTTGGGCTGTGTCCAGGGTGGTGATGCCACCGCCGGACAGCATCAGATGCAGCGGGCACCGCAGCCCCAGCTCGTGCAGCTGTTCCTCGAGTCGGCGGAGGTGACGGCTGATGAGTGGCTGGACATAGGCGTTGGCCGCCGCTGTCGACAGGCGCTCGTATTCGCGCATCTCGGGTGAGACCTCACATGACAGACTGATTTCGACATTCGGGAGAAGCGCCGACAAGATCTCCCCGGCCCGCTGCTCGTGGATCGGATTCACGTAGCTGTGCAGGAACCCGATGGCGATCGACTCCACCTCGTGACGTCGGAACGACTGGGCCACGCCGTCCAGCTCGTCGGTGGCGAGGTCGGCCAGCACCCGCCCGCGCACGTCGATGCGTTCGGTGACCGGCAGCCGCAACTTGCGCGGCACCAGCGGAGCGGGGAGGTCGATGTTCAGGTCATACTGTTCGTACCGGTTCTCGTTGCGCATCTCAACCGAGTCGCGAAAACCGCGAGTAACCACCATCCCGGTGGGCGAGCCCTTGCGTTCGAGCAGGAGGTTGGTGGCCAGGGTGGTGCCGTAGATGATCTGGTCGACAGATCCGGGGTCCACCCCGGCGGCGGCCAAGACGGCCGTGGTTCCTTCGATGACGCCCCGCTCGGGGGCATCGTGGGTTGTGAGCACCTTGAGAGGGTGAATCGCACCGTCGAGATCAAGGGCGATGTCGGTGAAGGTGCCACCGATGTCGACGGCCAGCCGCCGGCTCACGCCAGTCCTCGCGCCTGGTTGATTGATTGGGTGGGAGTCAACATCTCGTGGGGAACCATGAGCTCGATCAGCCCGCCGGTGTCGGAATCGGCGGCGCGGGAGAAAGCAGCGGCGAACTCATCGGTCCGTTCCACCCGTTCCCCGTGGAGGCCATAGGCGGCTGCCACCGCCGTGAAATCGGGGTTGACGAGGTCGGTGCCGGACACCCGATGGGGGTAGTTGCGTTCCTGGTGCATGCGAATCGTTCCGTACATGCGGTTGTTGAACACCAGCACGACCGGAGCGGCGTGCTCCTGCACCGCGGTGCCGAGTTCCTGGATCGTCATCTGCAGGTCGCCGTCACCAGTGAACGCAACCACCATGCGGTCGGGGTGGCGGACCTTGGCGGCGATTGCGGCCGGCAAGCCGTAGCCCATGGCCCCGCTCTGCGGGCCCAGCAGGCGGGCCTGCGGGCCGAACAGGAATGACTTGTTGTTCCACACCGAGAAGTTGCCGGCGCCGTTGGTGATGATCACGTCGGGTGGGAGGTTTTCCCGCAGCCATGACATGACGGCCGGCATGTCGAGGCTGCCGGGCTGGGTAGGGAAGTCGATGCCCTCCAGGAATGCCTGACGGCGGGCCGTGACCCACGATTCTCGTCCGGCCGGCGCCGCGATGGTCCGCTCCAGCAACGCCCGGACCGTGGCATTGGGGCCCGCCACCATACCGAGCACCGGTTGGACGATCTTGCCGAGCTCGTCCGCCGACGCATGGGCGTGGATGACGGTCTGGTCGGGGTCGGTGAACAACGTGTAGCCGGCCGTGGTCATCTCGCCGAAGCGAATGCCGATCGCCAGGATCACGTCCGCTGTGAGAATCGTCTCTTTGATTGCCACCGGCATCCCCACCCCGGCCTCTCCCGCATAGCTGCCGCTGAAGTTGTCCATCAGATCGTGGAAGCGAAACACCGGACAAACGGCGAGATGGTTCTTCTCGGCCAGGGTCTGGAGGTCGCGCCGGCCCTGGTCATTCCACCCCCCGCCGCCGACCATGATGAGGGGCCGCTCAGCGTTGCCGAGGAGTTGGGCGGCCCACTCGACATCGCTCGGGTCGGGTTCGGTCTCGTCGACTTCGAATCGGGGAAGAGGCGTGGCATCGGCCTCGCCGTCGAGGGTGTCCTCGGGCAGGGCGAGCACCACCGGCCCGGGTCGACCCGACATGGCCGCAGAAAACGCCCGTTCCACCGCCGCCGGGATCTCATCGGTACTCTGGATTTCAGCTGTCCACTTGGCGATTGGGCTGAAGAAGCGTTCGTAGTCGACCTCCTGAAAGGCTTCTTTGCCGCGGTGGTACGTCGGTACCTGGCCGACCAGCAACAGCATCGGCGTCGAGTCCTGGGCGGCGGTGTGGACGCCGATGGAAGCATTGGTGGCACCCGGTCCCCGGGTCACGAGACAAATGCCTGGCCGGCCGGTCAGCTTCCCCCAGGCCTCGGCCATGAACGCTGCTCCCCCTTCGTGGCGGGTGCTCACGAACCGAAAGGCGTCTCCAGCCTCATGGATCCCATCGAGGGCGGCCAAATAGCTCTCGCCTGGCACGCCGAACGCGGTATCGGCGTCCTGTGCGATCAGGCACTGAATGAGAAGGTGGCCGCCGGAAGTCACGATTCGTCGAATCTACTAGCCCTATGCTCGGCAGGTCTCAGCCGCGTAGGTTGTAGAAGAAAGGAGATACCGTGGAGCAGGACCTCACGCTCAACCTGCACATCGAAGAGGACGCGGATCACACGCTCGTGCACGCGGAATTGTTCATCCGTGGTGATCATTTCGAGTCGGTGGGCAAGGCACGCCGCAATCCGATCGATCCGCCGATGCCGGTGATCGGCGAAGAGCTGGCCATCGCCCGTGCCCTCCAGGATTTGACGGCCCAGGTCATGGAGGCAGCCCAGCAGAAGGTGAGCGACTTCCTCGTCAACAAGTAGGCAGCGACCCGGAGGCAGTCAGTCGGTCCGGTCGTGTTTGCGCGTGGCCTTGCGTCGGCGCCGGTTCGGACCTTCGAGAGCTGTCTATCGGCGGACCGGGGTCGGCGTGGGCGCCTGCCTCGATGGTTCGATCAGTTGGCGGTGTCGCCCAAGAACCCTTCGGCCAACTGTTCCTCGGTCACGATCAGGTCGGCCGGCGGTGGTTCGATGGACCCAACGGCTCCGTAATCCCAGATCTCCACGAGCATGGTCATGCTGTCGATATCGGCCAGGTCGGGGTCCTCGGTCGAGGCCAGGAGTGTCGCATCCAACTGCAGCAAATAGCGATAGAGGCGGTCGTCGGCTTCCCCCACCCAGATCTCTATCGGAAACTCGATGTCCGACGGGAAGTTGCGCTCGAATTCCCTTCGCTCCGTCGGGTCCATGGTCTCGGCCACCTTGGCTCCGTCCACGACTGCTCGCAGGTGACGCGTTTCGACTCCCCGAACTTCTTCGATGCCCAGGTCCTCCACCTCGGCATCCGCCTCTTCGAACATCTGCGTGAACTCGTCAGGAGAAGTGAAGGAGTTTCCCAGCTCGTTGACGCCGATGACATCGCCTTCGCCCTCGATGTAGGAGTTGGGGTCGACCCCGAACATCATCGAGAAGAAGCCCATCCGGGTCCACGATTGGGTGCCGATGGTGATGACCTCGATGGGCTGGGACAGGGCGTCGAGGTCGTCCTGTGAAATCCCCTCGAGGTCGGCCGGGCTGACCTGGCCGAAGACATCGCCCATGTCCATCACGATCACCGACGCATTGTTGGCCGGGTCGATCGTTGCATTGACCTGCATGTCGAGACCATCCGGGAATCCCTGATCGGCCATCCCGGCGCCCAGCATCGAGATGTTGGCCTGGAAGCGATACGACTCATCGGACGCCGCCCGGGCACCGGCCAGGACCGAGTCGAGGCTGGTTGTCTCGTCCGAGGTCGCGGCCGACGTAGTGGTCGTGTCCGCCTCGGGGCTGGTGGTGGAGGTTGTTGCCTCTTGCACGGTCGACGAGGGGCTGGCCTCGCCGCCCCCGCAGGACACGACCACCAACGCGATCACCAGCAGTATTCCCAATCTCAGACGCATCCGACCACCTTTCAAGCGATGAGCCCAGCCTATTCGCTCGCGCTCGCTGTGAGCTCCGCCGCCACCGTGTCGGGCGGGTGCCCGTAGCCTCATGCCGAATGGGCAAGAGATTGTGGACCTGTCCGAAGTGTGGAAGGCAGTTTGCCCACGCGCATCAGTGGCACGCCTGCATGAAGCTGTCGCTGGAAGCGCACCTCGCCACCAAGACCTCCCACGCCATCGACCTGTATCAGCGCGTGCAATCGCTGCTCGAGCGATGTGGCGAGTTTCGCATTCATCCGCAGAAGACAAGGATCGCGTTCATCAACACGAT
>JBFIPU010000081.1:0-13165 GCA_041609995.1 Acidimicrobiia bacterium | reverse complement strand
GGGGCAACGCTGTCGTCGGCGGCGATGAAGACCCCATCACTGGTCGCCGGGTCGCCGTCGCCGGCCGGATCCTGGAGGAAGAAACCACCGAGGTCGGCGAACACCCCGGTCACGTAACCCGACACTTCAACGGTTTGGCCGGCCAGCGGACTCGCATCGGCGCTGCCCTGAACCTCATAGATGGGTGTGAACGGCCCTTCGATCGGAGGAATGACGGCCGTGATACGCCCCTCCCCGCCTTCGGGGTAGTCGGCGGCCGTGATCAGACCGGCGAGTGGACCGGTGATGTAGTTGGCGAGTGCCTGTTGGTAGCTCACTCCGACGCTCGTGAACGGTGCACCCCGATATGGGTACTGGTCCCCGCCGCGCGCCAAAAAGTCGATGGTTGCGATCGTGATCGGGTCCCCGGCCACCACTGCCCCATCCGCCACGAGCTGGGTCCCGTCGTCCAAGGTCACGTCGAGGACCCGCTCGCCGGGCGTGATCACCATTCCGTCGTCATCCAACTCCTGAGCCGTTTGGGCCGGGTCGTACTGCACGCTGAACCCGGATATCTGGGCAAAGCGGCCGCCGCCCGGAACCTGGGAGTAGGCGTTCTCGAGGATCTCTTTGAACTGTGCGCGGTCGATGTCTTCGAGCACCGTCACGAAGTTGGGGAACGGGACCATGTCGAAGGTGTCGAGGAGCGTGATATCTCCTGCCTCGATCACCGTGTTGTTGCGAATGCCTCCGCCGTTCTGAATCGCCACGTCCGGCGTCTTGACCCCGAACGAATCGGCCAGGGTTGCGGCCTGCCACCGCAGGGCATCGGCGATGAGGTTCCCTTCGTTGGTCTCGACGCTCCGCACGCCGGCGCGGGTGCCATCCAGCGCCACTTCGCTGGTCCCGATTGTCGTGGCAGCCAGGGCGGCGGTGGCCGCAACGACCGGGTCCACCACCGAAGCCTGCAGGTCAGGATCCGGGACCACCGATGCGTCGACCACCTTGGGTCCGCTGTCGGCCCCAACCCCGATCACGTTGCCGTCGGCGTCGAAGCCCACAGACAGCTGCCCGAGGTACTTGTACTCGCCCGGGGTCGTGACCACGGGGATCTCGGCGCCGTCGGCTCCCGTGGCGATCAACGGGTAGGTCCCGAACACGTCCTCTTCTTCGCCCGGCACCAGAAGATCGCCCGGGTTGGCCAGCAGCTCGTCGCCGCCGCCGGCGATCATCACATCGACGCCGGATAGGCCGGCGGCCAGGGCGATGTCCTCCTCGATGCCCTGGAGGTGGCTGATCACGACGATCTTGTCTATGCCGGCCGCCTCGAGCGCGTCGACCTCAGATTGGATCGCTCCGGCAACATCGGCGTCGACGACGACGCCGCGAGGGCTGGAGATCGAGCGCAGGTCCGGGGTGACGGCCCCGACGATGCCGATTTCCTGTCCCCCGGTGGTGATAACGGTGCTCGGGGCGATCGTGCCCGAATCGACGAAGGCCTGCAGTCCGGGCTCCCCGGAGAAATCCAGGTTGGCGTTGAGATATCGGGGAGCGGTCGTATAACTGTTGAGGAAATCAACTAGTACATCGGGCCCGAAATCGAAGTCGTGGTTGCCGAGGGAGATGGCGTCGTAACCGATGGCCTCGATGGCGATCGCATCGTAGAACGGTATGCCTTTCTCGAGGCTCGCATTGAACTCGGGACCGGCCAGGAAGTTGTCCCCGGAGGACAACATGAGAACGCCGTTGCCGGAAGCCACCGCCTCGGCCCGTTGGGTGTCAACGAGCGTTTTGAACTTGGCGACTCCGCCGAAGTCCTCGAGCCCGCTGCCGGCGTCGATGAGCTGCGACTCACCGTCGTTGTTGTGCAAGATCGTGAGGGTGAAATCCGCACCTGGCACGGGCTCGGCGGCAGGTGCGACCGACGGTGCGACCAGCAGCGACGCCACCATCGCCATCGTGACGAGCAGGCTGCGCCTACGTCCCTGGTTTCGTGCAAACATGTTCCCACTCCCTCGTGACCAGGAGACTCCGTCATCCGAGTTCGTGTCATCCGAACTCGCGTCATCCGACTCGTGTCATCCGAAACGTCCGGGGGCAGGATTCGATCCCCTCCCCCACTCTGGGTAGAAAACCTATTGACTCGACACGCGGGGAGCACCCTGAGATCAATTGAAAGTTTTCGCGGATGACGATCGGGTTGGCCGGCTTGGCGCCGGCGGTTTGCCTGACCGGTCGGAAGACCCGGCGCGTCAGGACGTCGCGTGCCGGATGGGGACATGATTGCGACAGAGATCAGGGTGTCCTCGGGTCGACGGTGCGCTCACGGTGGATGTGGGGACCATCAGCATGCTGGTGGCCAGGATCGTCGACGAACAGGCGCCCCTCCTCGATGTGGAGCAGGGCCGGCCCGTAGGCCTCGGCCAGGACGGGGGGCACCAGCACGGACCCCGGGGGACCGGACGCCACCACCCGCCGGGCCAGAAGGAGAACATGATCGGCCACGTGGGCCTCCGACAGATCGTGGGTAGTCATGATCACCGTGCAGCCGCGGCTCAACTCGTCGTGGATCACTGCGTCGATTGCCTGGGCGGTGGGCAGGTCGATTCCCGTGAGCGGTTCATCCAACAGCAACAGATCATGATCCTGGGCAAGGCCCTGGGCCACGAACACCCGCTGGCGCTGACCACCGGAGAGTTGCTGGAGCCGGCGGGAGCCGATGGCGTCGATGCCGGTGCGTCGCATGGCAGAGGCGATGGCGGCCCGGTCCTCCGGGGTGAAACGCCCGTAGCCACCGGTGGAGGCGAACCGGCCCATCGCAACCACATCCTTCACCGAGATCGGCAGGGCGTCATTCACCTTTGTCGTCTGCATCACATACGAAACCCGGTGCCTCCCCGCTTCCCGGGCCGGCACCTCCAGGGTTCCACTCATCGGCTCGATGAGGCCGGCGATAGCGTTGAGCACCGTCGACTTCCCGGACCCGTTGGGACCGATGATGGCGGTCACCTTGCCGGCCGGGAGCTCGAAATCCGATCGCTCGAGAGCCACGGTCGACCCGTAACCAAGAACGAGATCGGTCGCCTGGACGGCGTATTCGTTCACGCGCACCGGGCGCACCGGCCTTCGATCTCGAAGGCGTGGTTGGTGGGAGTGAATTCGGCGCCGGCCGCGATCTCGTCGACCAGGCTCTGCACGTTCCGTTCCCTGGTTCTCGACAACGAGACATCGTCGACCGCCCCACAGTCGAGGCAGACCAGGTGGTGGTGGTGTCCCGTGAGCCATTCGGCCAATTCGTAACGGACGACAGTCGGACCGTAATGGGGCATGACCACCTCGGCATCCTGCAGCACCGCCAACGAACGGTAGAGAGACGACAGCGGCACCTCCGCACCGAGCTCGGCGTGGAGTTCGGCGGCCGACCGGGGTCCGCTCGCTGCCGCCAGGGCATCGACCACCCGCCGCCTTCCCCGCGTGTAGCGAACGGCTGTATCGGCGAGCGCCTTTTCAACTTCCCGGTCCAGGTTGGTCATGTCGGTGGCTCCCGGTGCAGGTATGCTGGCATGGGCATGATAAGAATGATTCTCATTATAGCTTCGATGCTGAGAACCTCTGACGGCCGACCGGAGGAGGCGGGGAGGCCGTCGGCCCCGACAACCGGTGCCGGCGCCCACCGCCCAAACCGGGCGATGGGCACGCTCGGGCGACGCCGGGCGACGGTCGTCGTGGCCTGCTCGCTGCTCATCACGGCGTGTGGCACGCGGGACAGCGGTCCGGACCACGGCGGAACGGTGATCGTCGCCACCAATTCCATCATCGGCGACATCGCCCAGGCAGTTGCCGGTGACGACGCGGAGGTCGTGGTGTTGACACCCCGGGGGGCCGATCCCCACGACTTCCAGGTCTCGGCCCAGCAAGCTGCGATCATTCAAACGGCCGATCTGGTGCTCGCCAATGGGCTCGGCTTGGAGGAGACGATCGCGGATGTGCTCGACAGCGCCGCAGCGGACGGCGCCAACATCCACGAGCTGGCACCCAACCTGCAACCTCTTGCTTTCGCCGGCGGGGCCGATCTCGACCCGCACTTCTGGTTCGACCCCGAACGGGTGGCAGGGGCGGCCCGGCTGATCGCAAGCCACCTCGAGAACATCGATACAACGATCGACTGGGCGGCGCGAGCCGACGCCTACGCCGGAACGATGGCGGTCGTCGACGCCGAGATTCAAGCGCTCGTATCAGAAATCCCCGCCGATCGACGCAAGCTGGTCACCAATCACGACTCGCTCGGGTACTTCGCCGATCGCTACGGGTTCGAGGTCGTGGGCACCGTGATCCCCGGTGGAGCCACGCTCGCCGAGCCGAGCTCGGCCGACCTCGCCGAGCTGGTTCGGCTGATCCGGGAGGAGGAGGTGGCGGCCATCTTCGCAGAGACCACCGAGCCGGCCGCGCTGGCGAAGTCGATCGCCGCCGAGCTGGCCATCGGCCTCGAGGTCGTCACCCTCTTCACCGGATCGCTCGGCGGACCGGGTTCCGGTGCAGAATCGCTGGCCGAAATGCTCACACTCAACGCCCGCCGAATCGCCGAGGCCCTGCGATGACGACTGAACAGGTGGCCGCCGGTGAGATCGGAGTGACATGGACTGGTTGATCGAGCCGTTCGAACTGGCCTTTCAGGTACGCGCCCTGCTGGGAGGCTCACTGGCTGCCGTTGCCCTTTCCCTGGTCGGCACCTGGGTCGTGATCAGGGGCATGACGTTCCTCGGCGACGCTCTCGTACACGGCGTGATACCCGGAATCGCAGCCGCCATCCTGTTGGACTTCAACCTCCTGATCGGGGCGGGACTGGCTGCCGCCGTGATGCTTCTCGGCATCAACCTCGTCCACCGCCAGACCACGTTTTCCGAAGACACCGGCATCGGGCTGCTCTTCGTCGGCATGCTGGGCCTCGGCGTCATCCTCGTGTCACGCACCGACAGCTACTCCGGCAGCCTGACCGCCATCCTGTTCGGTGACGTGCTCGGGATTACCCGCTCCGACCTCGTGGTCCTGACGGCGGTGGCGATCGTCACACTCATCGCCTCGGCGCTCCTCTATCGGGCCTTTCTCGTACTCTCATTCAACGAACAAAAGGCGGACTTGCTCGGTCTTCGTCCCCGGGTGGCTCACGGTGTGCTGCTGGCCCTGATCACCCTGGCGATCATCGGGTCATTTCAGACGGTAGGGACGTTGCTGGTCTTTGGCCTGCTGGTGGGTCCGCCCGCCACCGCCGCGTTGCTGGTGCAGCGGGTGCCGGCGATCATGGCAACGGCATCCGCCATCGGCGTGTTGTCGGTGGTAATAGGTCTGATCTCCAGCTACCACCTGGACATGTCGGGGTCGGCAACCATGGCCGTTGTACCCATCATCATGTTCTTCGTTGCGCTCACGGTTCAGACGGCGCGTTCGCGACCGTCGTCCCCGGAACAAATGGTGTCCGGCGACTAGACGTCGAGGCCGATGCCGACGATATACGGCTTGCCTTTGACATACTCGAAATAGACCATCCAGGGCGGGTGGCCCTTTGCATTCACGACGAGATATTCGAAGTTCCAGAGCTCGACCGGTATCAACGCGGTCCGGGAGTGGCTGCTCCGAGAATTCAGGTCCTCCGCATGCTGCAGCGCTTCGCCCAGCGGGTCGAGGAGTTCGGTCCAGAGCGCCCGGCTCTCTTCAGTGGCGAACCGATCGTTGAGCGATTCGTCGAGCGCTTCGCGGGTGATCATTCGAGGATCATTGGTCATGGCCATGGCCGGACCCCGGGGACTGAACATCGCGGATACGTCGCGTCCTCGTAGGTCGCGGGCCAGACGGCGCAGCAGCTGTACCGGCCGATCGTCGGCGAGGAAGAACTCGAGGTCTACTGCTTCGGCTACATACTGGGCCCTCACATAGCCGGAACCATTGGGAGATTCAACGGGAATCCACCGAATGTGAGGCCCATGCTCCGGTCCCATCGCCGACGAGCGGACCCGGACAGCTGTCGGTTCGGGCGCCCGACTCGATCCGCGATCATCGACAGTCCTTCGCATTAGACAGACGCCAACCGGGGGCACAATCGGCCCCCCTGGCGCGCGAGTTACATCGACCGGAATGCGTACAACATTGACCGGAATCCTGTTGCGAGGTAGGGCGTTTGCTGTTGGTTCAACCAGCGGCCGATAGAGGACCGCCGAGTTGTTCATCGATCACACGGCGGAGTTCGGCGGGTCGGAAGGGCTTGGAAATGAATCCATCGGCGCCCATCTCGCGCGCTCGTGATGCGGCGGAAGAATCGCCGTGGGCGGTCACGATGACCACCGGAAGTTCCCGGGTCGCCTCATCGCTCTTCAGCTCGGCAAGCACCGTCCAACCGTCCACCAGCGGAAGCGCCAAATCCAGCAATATCAAATCAGGCGACATCTCGCGGGCCATCTTCAACCCGGTGCGCCCATCAACTGCAGTGCGAATATCAATCTCAGAGTCTGAGAGCACAGCCCGAATGAGCTGGAATACGTTCGGCACGTCGTCAACGACGAGCACGATCGGGTTCTCTGGCATACTCGATGCATCGGCAAGCCTCGGGTGTCAGTTGAGCACCAAATTGTCTGGGACGAACGAGGGTGTCGCTGACGGAGCAAACGCCCGTCATCAACTCGCAGAATGCGCGTTTCCCATCACCGGCCCTCGAGGTCTCGCTAGCCTGCCAGGAAGTCCAGGAGCTCGGGCACGATGAGCTCGTGCGCATCTTCTTGCAGATAGTGGCCTGCCTCCTCGATCCTGATCACCTCGGCATGGGGAAAGGTCGTCAGCCACAGCTGGTCGATCATGTCCGGCGTGAAGGCGAGGTCCTTCATCGCCCACATGATCTTGATCGGTTTGGATCGAAAGTGCTTCTCGAGACCCTCTTCGACCTCGCCGCCCAGGTCGGCCACCCTCCCGGTCGGGCCGGACGGGATCTCCCGGGGAAACACGAGGATCGGTGTCCGGCTCTCGTAGTCGGGATGCGGTGCCAGGTAGGCGGCTTTCACGTCCTTGGTCAGCCGATCCTTCTTCACGACGCCGGCTTGGAACAAGAACACACGGACGAAGAAATGCAGGCGCTTGACAAGTAGTTCACCGAGCCCTGGCGTCTGGAAGAGCCGGATGGGAGCCGGTAGCTTCACCGCGCCCCGAGGCCGGTGGGCGTACGTGTTCAGGATGAAAAGGCGCCCGATCCGTTCCGGGTGTCGAACGGCCCACCCGAGGCTGATCATGCCTCCCCAGTCCTGGCAGACGACCGTGGCATTCTTGACATCGAGCGATTCGAGCAATGCATCAAATCGATCGACGTGCCGGTTGATGGTATAGAGCGGCGCGTCGTCGGGTTTGTCGGATCGACCGAAACCGAGGTGATCGGGAACGATGACCCGGTGACCGGCTTCGGCCAGGGGACCGACGAAGTGCCGATACAGGTACCCCCAGGTCGGGTTGCCATGCGCCAGCACGACCGCATCCCCGTCCCTCGGGCCCTCGTCGATGTAGTGCATGCGGCCGTCCTCGGAGTCGAACCACTTGGGCTCGTACGGCCAGGTTCCATTGAACGTCCAGTCGGTTGCCATTGCTGGTTCCTCTACTCGGGGTCATTTCGACCTTACCCACGGGCATGACACGGCGCGCAAGGGCGACAGCAAGAGCGGTGCGGAGTGTGGGGGCTATCGGCGCACCATCTCGCCCACGATCCGCCGGCCGAACTCATGAGTGGGGCCCTCCCAGTGTGGCGACAGACGGCCACCGTCGAACGCCGGCGAGCGGCGACCTGCTTGGAGGAGTTCCAACGCCCCGATGTCTTCCCGGTTGAGTTCATCCCACAACGCAAACAGCTCATCTCGCGCGTCGGCGTATTGGTCGCCGTCGGCGGCATCGCCGATGAGGAACACGTGCAACTCCTCCCGGGTTCGATCGGGGGCGACCGGGTAGGCGACCAGGATCGTGAACTGGTCGGGATACACCTCCGCTGCGAAATGGGGAAAAGCCAGGAACCACAGGCCCCGATTGGCGTCCTCGCCGCCGAGACCCGGGTACGTCGGCAACCCTTGACCCCGGCCGGCCTCGGGTTGGGCAAACACGTAGTCGTTGTAGAACACGTGCTCATCCCACTCCCCCGACCAGCGGATGTTCATCGGAGCGAACTTCAGCAACCCCGGATGGAGGGCGAACACGTGGTAGCCCTCCATGTAGTTCTCGTACACGAGTTTCCAATTGGCCGCGATGTCGAACTCGATCTTGCCCGCCCACCGAATGGCAGAGAAGTCGTAGGCGGCCGTACGCCGCGTGAGAGGAGCGAGCCATTGCTCGACGGAGGGCGCCGTTCCGTCCAGGTTCACGAACGTGCAGCCGTTCCACACCTCAGTTCGAACAGGCACCAGGTCGAGCCGTGGTCCGCCGCCGTCCTCAAAGCGCTCATGTTGATTGGCGCCCACGAAATGCGGGCGAGACCGCAGCTTGCCGTCGAGCCCATAGGTCCACAGGTGGTAGGGGCATTTGAAGACTTTGCCGGCACCTGGTTTCGCCACGATCTGGGCACCCCGATGACGGCAGAAGTTGTGGAACCCGCGGACGATCCCCGTGGCATCCCGCACCATGACCAGCGGCGCACCGGCGATCTCAACCGGCTTCATGTCCCCCGGCTCCGGGATTTCAGCCGCAGCCCCGGCAAAGACCCAGTTTCGCCCGAACACCCGTTCCTGCTCCAACGCCAGCCACTCGTCCGAAAGAAAAGCGGCGCGGGGCAAGCCCGAGGCCTCCTCGATCGGGGCATAGGTGGCCCGCATACCTTCGGCCCCCAGCAGCGCAGCAACGCTAGCTGCAACCTCCGCCGAGCGATCGCGCTCGCCGTTCACGTCCTCCACGTGCCCTCATCCCGAATCAGCATCATTGACGACGCTAGCGAGCGATCAACCCTCGAAGCCACCGGTCGAGCGCCCGCCACGAATCATCAGGCCGACCAGAGCCCCGAATGCGCCACCGAACACGAACCACAACCCTTCGACGAAGAGGTTGGCAGCTACGGCGCCGGGAGGACCAGGGTCGAGCTGGAGGAACACCGACCCGAGGAAGCCGGCGAACGTCATGGCCGCCCAGATCATTGCCTGATACGTGGACGCTCCCGCCAGAAGGGATAGTCCGGAACCGATCAGCAGCGGCTTGGTGCGCAGCCGGGTTAGGAGCAGCGGTCCGGCCATCCACGCGGCCCCGGTCAACGGGAACACGACACCTGTCGGCCAACGGTCCTGTAACAGCCAGAAGATGGTCGCCACCGCCGCCCAATAGCCAAAGACGAGGAGGTATTGGGCCCGGTTGCCTTTCATACGATCACTATCGACCCCGCCCGCCGGGAAATCGATGGGGGATCACCCTGAAAGGCGCCGGAGCGCCTGGTCGTCCTTCAGTCAAACGTTCGCCGCGGGTCGGTCAAACACCCACACATTGTTGCTGAACACGTCGATGGGGCGGCCCCGGAGGGCCGCCCCATCTGGTTCAACGGACGTCGGTCGGCTAGGGCTTCTTGTTTCCGCCCTTTTTGGCCGATCCAATTCCCTTCTCCTTGAAGATCGCCAGGCCACCGTTGCGATCGGACGCAAAGATGTAGGGCGAGTTCTCCACTTTGTAGACACCCCAGTAATCGTGGGGCTGGCCACCGTTGGAGTCGATGAACTCCTGCGAGTTGTCGAAGAACCTCGCGATCTCCACCGGGTTGTAGGGATCGGACACATCGAGAACGAGCATCCCGTCCGAATACCAGGAGACATACGCGAAGGTCTTGTTGCCTCGACTTTCGACCTGCACGTTGTGGACCGAGTATGTACCCGCGGGGTCACAGCTCGGGTCGACCGGGTTGGCAGAGCACACCGTGTCGAACAAGCTGGCAAGGATCGGATTCGAGGGATCCGAGTAGTCCCATATCCGCAGGCCGCTCCAGGCGTTGGGCTCTGTGCTGGCCGAGACACTCTCCCCAGCACTACCGATCACAAGGTCGGCCATGGACGCCACCCCGGCGATCGCCAAGCCCGTCGCGTTACCAACCATGACACCTGGAATAGCCCGATCATTCCCTCCCCCGGGGAAAGGTGCATCGCCGGGATTCGCAGTGAAGACGACCATTCCCGCATAGCCCGTCGCTGCTATCACGTTGGAGGCCTTCTCGTCGAATCTGCAGTCGCCGCGCAGCACCAGGGCAATATCGGTACCGGAACCAGCGGGTACTGAATCACTGCTGTTGCAGGCGAGGCCCACGTACTTAGTCGGACCGCTCATCTCCTGTCCGGGCAACGTGTTAATCGGCGTCGTGAAGCCCAACTCGAAGGCTTCGTAGACGCCCGCGTCGGGTCCGGTCGTAATGCTGAACTCGGTCCCGAAGGGAGAGAAGTCCTCTTCGCCCTCGACAACGATCGTGCCGTCCTCACTGGGCCACACCGAGTGGCTGTTGACCTCACCGTCGAGCGAGCCATTCACCGGGTCCAGCGCTACCGAAACCACCTGCGGGTCTGACGGGTCGCTGATGTCCAGCAGCACGAGGCCGGCATCCCAGTTGGCCAGGTAGGCCCGGGTGCCGTCGGCGCTGATGGTCACGTCGTGCAAGAACTTGTTGGCGGACGCCCCGAAGCCGCTGAACAAGTCGTTCAGCGCGTTCCCCGTGATCAAGCCACCCGGGTCCGTCACCAGGGTCAAGTCGCTGTAGTCGTCGACACCAGCAGGCAGGCCGGGGACAAGCTCCTCTGCGCCCCACCCGCTCACGAGCGACGGGCTGGTCGGGTCGGTGATGTCGTAGATACGGAAGTTGTCGAACGCACCCTCCGAGGTGGCTGCAACGTAGTCCTTGTCACCCTGCGTGAACAGCCACAGGTTGTGGACGCCGACGTTGTCGAGGGCCCCGGGGGCGAAGAACAACGGCGAAATCGTGTTGAGATCGCTCTCGCTGATCGTCACGGACGCGAGCTTCACCGGGTTCTCCGGGTCGTCGACGTCCCAGACCTCAAAGCCACCGTCGCCTCCGCCGCACGACTCGTTGGACATCACGAGGATGTCGCCGGAGTTCATAGATGCGACGCGCACGTCGTTGGTGCGGTCGCCCGGCTCGGACTGGATGACCCCCACGAACGACGGGTTGTTCTTGTTGTGGACGTCCCAGACCCACACGCCCGCCTCCGGCGTGTTGCACGGGCTGTTGAACGTCCCGGTGTAGGCATAGCCATCGTGCGCCCATACATCTGTTGTGGCATTGGCGACGAGCCGGTCGCCGCGACCTACCAGGTCGAGGTTCTTGATCTTCTTTCCGGATGGCCCACTGCTCACGATGTCAGACATCTCCGCGTCGTGTTCGATCAGGGCCTGTGACGAGCTTTCACGCTCGAGTACGTCGTGGCCGCCGCCATCTTCGGGATGGGCGCTTGCAACCGGCGCCATCAGGGTCATCAACATTGCTAGAACGGCGATCAGCGCGATCGACGCCCGCGTTCGGTATCTCATTCGAGAAACCCCTTCCTCTCTCTTCATCGCCAGCGCGGCGAGCCGCCCAGGTGATCGGCCGGCAGCCGAAGTATCCCCGCTGCCACTCTCCGTTGCAACTCGGGTCGCGCGTTCTGTGGCAGATTCGGGGGTCATGGCAAGAGATATGGTCGATTCTCCGAGGCCAAGAACACCATTCAGCCACACGTTGCGCGAAGTCGGGAACTGGATGACCGGATGAGAACCTGCTCTCTCACCACGGTCAGTGCTTACGACAAGGCGACGCTCAAGCAGCTCTCAGTCGATGAACCCGAGCTCCGACTGCACCTGCCGAACGTGGGCGTTGATGGCCTCGAGCTGTTCGGGCAGGATCCCTTCCACCGGGGATTGCTTCGCTACTGCAACCGCGGCGAATCCTCAATGGTCCCCCGGCGGGAGTTCACGAAGTGAACGGAGCCGGGGGAAGGTACCGCTCGGAGGCCGCAGGCCGGAGAGGGGTAGGGGGAAATGCGCGAGCCTCCCGGACAACGCTTCGGGTTGCCCGGGAGGCTCTCTCCGCTCCTGGTTGTGTTACTAGCGGCCGAGTCGAGGCTTGAGCAGGAACAAGCCTCGATCCATCGAGCTCACGGCGACAACGTTCGGCTTGCTGAAGTACGGGTAGGTACTCCAGGCACCCCCTTCGAAGGAAGGGTTGTCGTTCTCGGGGTACACGTCAAAGTAAGCGACTTCCGGAAGCAGTCCGGCGCCGGCACGGGTGGTCTTGTAGATCCGCAACCCGGACGTGTAGTTCGCCGCGTGCAGGTAGCGGCCCTCGGTATAGGCGTTGTGTCCGATCGACGTGTTGTCGTGCTCCACCTCTTCCAACACGAACGGGTTGTCGAGGTCGGTCACGTCCCAGATCCGGGTGATGGTGGGCGTGCCCTCGAACAGCTCTTCGAGCTCGTCGTTGTGGAAGAAGTACTGCTGGTCCGGACTCAGCCAACCCTGGTGCGAGTACCCGTCGACCTCGTACCCGACTCGCGCAAGACCCACCGGATTGCTTTTGTCGGTGACATCGACGATCGAAAGGGTGTTGTCGATGATCAGCGGGTCCGGGAAGGAGCTAAGGACCTCAGCCGCCGAGTTGAAGCAGATCTCCCGCCCTTGGTAGTCGGCATCCGGACCCTCGTAGATCACGCACTGGGTGTCGTGGAAATAGGCGTGATCGCTGAAGCAGCCGGCCTCCGTCGGGTTGGTCGGATCGGAGAGATCGACCATGTGCAGACCACCGTCGCAGGTGTCGGTGCCCACCGCATAGGCGTACGCCGTGTCGGTGTTTATGAACACGTTGTGAGCGCTGCCGAACCCGTCGTAGTGGGCGGTTTCTGCGAGGGTCACCGGGTCACCGGTGATGTCCGTCACAGTCGATAGGTCGAGGATCTGCATGCCGTGGCCGGGATCCTCGGACACGACGTAGGCGTAGTTGCCCAGAACCTTGACGTCCCGCCAGAAGAAGCTCCCCATCGTCTTGGTGGGAAGAATGCCGATCACGTCGGGACGCTTGGGGTCGCTGATGTCCACAACCACCAGGCCTTCGCCGCCGCCCACGAGCGCGTAGTCGTCACCCGTTGCGGGATCGGTCCAGCCCCACATGTCGTTCACAAACGTCAATCCGAGCTCGTCGGGCGTGACCTGACTCCACATG
>JBFIPU010000080.1:0-13255 GCA_041609995.1 Acidimicrobiia bacterium | reverse complement strand
GTGACACCCTGGGGGCCTGCTCGACGGCCAATGTCACCATCACGGTGGAAGCCAACCAACCCCCGGTTGCCCAGGACGACACCGCCACCACCCTCGAAACCCAACCCGTAGTAGTGAACGTCACCGCCAACGACAGTGACCCCGACCCCGGCACCACCCTCGACCCCACCAGCACCAACACCACCTGTGCCGGCTGCACCCAACCCACCAACGGCACCCTGGTCAACCACGGCGACGGCACCTTCACCTACACCCCCAACCCCGGCTTCAACGGAATCGACACCTTCATCTATGAGGTGTGTGACACCCTGGGGGCCTGCTCGACGGCCACCGTCACCATCACCGTGGACCCGACTCCCACAACGACCACGTTGACCTTCATTCCGACCGCCGATGCCCGCGTAATGATGGACTTCCCCACCCTCAACTACGGCGCCAGTTCCAAGCTGGGAGCCGACGAACCGGATGAACAGAGCTACATACGCTTTTCGGTGTCGGGGGTGGGCGGCAACGTGCACAGCGTCACACTGCGCTTCTTCGCCACCAACGGATCTTCCAACGGCCCGGAGATCTATGAGACGGACAATTCGTGGGGCGAGAGCACCGTCACGTGGAACAACCGCCCCCCCGCCATCGGGGGCGTGATCGCCGATATCGGGGTGGTCCCGGTCGACAGCTGGATCGAGTACGACCTGACCGGACACATCTCAGACGATGGAACGTACGATCTGCTGATCTTCCCTGATGGCTCCAATGGCGTCCGCTACTCGTCGCGGGATGGCGACAACCCGCCGGAACTCATCGTGGTCTTCGGCGGCAGTCCGGTGAACAGTCCGCCGGTGGCCCAAGATGACACGGCCGTCACCAGCCAGGACGTGCCGATCACGATTCCCGTGGCCGCCAATGACTCGGACCCCGAGGGTGCCCTGGATCCGACGTCGGCCACCACTGCGTGTCCCGGTTGTGCAGATCCGATCAGCGGCACGCTGGTCAACAACGGAGACGGAACCTTCCACTACACCCCCGACCCCGGCTTCACGGGAAGCGACTCATTCGTCTATGAGATCTGCGACGACGCCGGCGCCTGTGACACCGCAACCGTCAACATCACCGTCAATCCGCCGGGCACGGGCTCGGAGGTCTTCGTCGGAGCAGGTGACATCGCCGTTTGCGGGTCGAACGCCGACGAGGCCACCGCCCAATTGTTGGACGACATACCCGGGACTGTGTACACCGTTGGAGACAACGCCTATCCGAACGGCACAGCCTCCGACTATGCCAACTGTTACGACCCCACCTGGGGCCGCCACAAGGGGCGGACGTACCCGGCGCTCGGCGACAACGAATACAACACCGGCACGGCGGCGGCCTACTTCGACTATTTCGGGGCTGTAGCAGGCGACCCGAACGAGGGCTACTACAGCTTCGACCTGGGAAGCTGGCATATCATCGTCCTGAATTCGAACTGCTCAGAGGTAGGCGGCTGCAGCTCGTCATCGCCCCAGGGCCAGTGGTTGCAGGCCGATCTGGCGGCCAATCCGAACGCGTGCATCCTGGCCATACACCACAAGCCCCTCTTCAGCTCCAACGGCGGCGACGCCGACATGGCGGATTTCTGGGCTCCGCTCTATGCGGCGGGGGCCGATGTGGTGTTGACCGGCCACCGCCACAACTACGAGCGCTTCTCCCAGCAGACACCCGGCGGTGCAGTCGATCCCGGACGCGGGATCCGCCAGTTCGTCATTGGCACCGGCGGCTCCAGCCTGAGCTCCTTCAACGGTGGCACTGCGTCCAACAGCGAAGTCCGCAGCGACGATTCGCACGGGGTCCTCAAGTTCACCCTGCACCCGACCAGCTACGAGTGGGAATTCATTCCCGTCGCGGGTGACACCTTCACCGATTCTGGGACTACCGCTTGCGTGATTGTCTGAGGCCGAGCCTGCTCACCCAGATCCGGCACCGCCTCGCTCGGTAACCTCCCGCCGTGGCCGGCATCTGGCGACGCTTCGTTGATCTTGTCTTCTCAATCGGTGCTCACCTCGGTGAGGACGACCTCCAGCGCACCAAGCGACGCATCTTCGTCGTGGCGGCCATCTCCGCCACCCTGCTCACGATCAGCAAGGCCCTCGAGCTGGGGAGCAGCGGCCAGCCACTTGCCGCAGCGTCGTTGTGGGTTGTGATTGCAGCAGCGCCGCTCGCCCTGGTGATCGTGCACCTCAAGCCTGGTTGGTTCCCAAGGGTACGCTGCGATTTGGAGGCCAGTCGAAATGCGAACCGGAGCAAGAGCAAGGATCGATTCTGACCGCAGCCCTGGTCTGCCACATGCTCGAGTCAGTAAGCCTGTCGGTGCAATAGCTACCCGAAAACCGGCCAACAATGAGAGACATGAACCTGCCGTTGTTTGGCGATCGGGTGCCGGGAAATGGCCGGGACAGGCGGCCGACCCTGAGCCACAATCCTCCGCGAAGAACTGAAAAGGTGCTACTCGCACCCGTGCGCAGGAGGCACACCGCCTAGACATCATCGACCACCGGATCGCATCCCGCCCTTCGGGCAACGCCGCAGCCCGGTCCGATACGTGGCCTGGACAAGCCCGAAGGGGCGATCCGGGACTGTCGATGCGATGCCGTATCAGCGGCAGGAGGGACAAGCAATGGCGATTTCAACGACGATCGACTTCAAGAAGGAAGTCCAGAAGCTCTTCGACCTGTTCGACGAGCAGCGGACCGACGAGCTCAAGGACATGTTCTCCGACGACGCCCAGGGGGTGGACGAGATCTCCCGGCAGTGGCTGCGTGGCAAGGAAGCAATGGACTCCTACTTCGTCCAACTCGCCGAGATGGGTGTCAGCGACATCCACAGTGATCTGTCCGATCTCGTCGTGAAGCAATGGGACGACGTGGCGCTCGTCACCTGCATCGCCGACCAGACCTACAAGGTCGCCGGTGATGAGGTCACCATCAAAGCGCCTGGGTCGTTTCTCTTCAGGCACAACAACGGCAGCTGGAAGCTCGAGCTGGTGCACGCGGTGCCCCTGCCCGACGCCGGCTAACACCGCAGCGATACTGTGCCGGCCGCCCACGAGGCGGCCGGCACATGAGCACACCGAGGTACGTCCGGAGGGGAGGAATCACCGCAGGCCTTATCACCCCTACCCGGGGTGTGTTGATTCGGCCGTGACACGGTCCCCTAGCTTGCCCCGACGGCGCGCCGTCTCCCTGCTGCCCGATCGCAGCCGAGACGAATACGACAGCTCCGGGCGAGAGACGACCGAAGATGGTGGCCGGGTGAGACCTGGCCGCGACTACGCAGCTATCCGCACACTCTCTTTGTTCAGACCGCTGCCAGTTGGCCGATCTCGGATGCGACCTCGTCGGGGGCCTCCCAGTTGAGTGCGTGACCCATGGTCGGGAGCGTCACCAGTTTGGATCCGGCTATTCCGGCGTGGAGATCGGCGGTATGAAACGGCGGGGTGGTTTTGTCTTCGGTCCCCACGATCACCGTCGTAGGGAGATCGAGCTCACCCAGGCGGCCATACCGGTTCTCATTCACCATCGCCTCCAGAATCGGCACCAGCTTCGAATGGTCGGCCGCGCCGAACTCCTCCGCAAAGGCGACTCCCATCTCACGTTCATACCCCTTGCCCACCAGGCTCTTCGTGAATGCCTGGGCAACCGGACCGAAGCTGACCAGCCGAGGAAGAATCCCCGATCGGATGAGTGGGATCTGCAGCCGATTCTGGGGGGCTTTGCGATTGACATCACCGGCAAACGTCGCCATCAGCATCAGCGCCGCTATGCGGTCTTTGGCGGGGGACGGATCGTCGAGCAGGAACGCCAGCGAGAGAAAGCCGCCCATCGAATGCCCAACCAGCACGCCTCGCTGCACGTCATAGGCCTCGAGAATCGCCCCATAATCGGACGCCATCTGCAGTGAACCGATCCCCTCGGCACCAATCGTCGAGCGGCCATGGCCTCGCTGGTCGAAGGCGATGACAGTGAATCCCTGATCGACCAGCCGAGGAGCGACGAGGTTCCATTCGTCAGCAGAGAATCCGTACCCGTGGGCGAGGACCACTGTACGATCGCCGTCTCCAGTCGAAACCGTTCGCAGTCGGCTCCCGTCCTCACGGTCGACGAACCGCTCCGTGCCTTCCATCGGAGACGCGTAGTCATGCGTTGCCATTGATCCTCCTCGCCTCAGCCGGACCCTAACAGTCATCAACCTTGGCCCGCACGGCCCAATCGGCTCCTGGCCGCCGGCCATTTGCTGGACTTGGCGAAGGGGCGATGGAAGGCTTCGGTGGATCGGGACAGATCGACATGTTGGCGTCGTATCCCCCAGCAGCCGGGATCCTGGGCGCCAAATCCGGCCCGCCTGTGTTCGGCGTCGTCGACCCGGACGGTGGCGCGCGTTCCGTTACTCAGACCTCCGGCCTCTGAGGAACCAGGTTTCGGTCTCGCCTTTTCCTTTGAGGTGGACCACTCCCCTCGGATCGCACTCGAATTCGTCGACGAGGAGATTGCGGGTAGCGGTGCTGAGGTGAATCTCGCCCGGCACACCGTGTGATTCGAGGCGACTGGCGGTGTTCACCGTGTCACCCCACAGGTCGTAGGAAAACTTGGCGTCACCGATGATGCCGGCCACCACCGGCCCGCTGTGGATCCCCATCCGAAGCTGGATCTGACGCTCACCGAACAGGCGGGTCTCCATGATCTCGCGCGTGGCCAGAGCGAACTCGGCGATGGCGTGGGCATGGTCTGGCCTCGGCTCGGGCACTCCGGCGGCCACCATGTACTCGTCACCGATGGTCTTGATCTTCTCCAACCCGAGCCGATCGGCCACAGCGTCGAGCGCGCTGAAGATCTCGTCCAGCAACGCGACCAGATCATCGGCGGCCATGTCCATCGACATCGGCGTGAACCCCACCACATCGGCAAACAGGACAGTTGCCGACTCGTACCGATCGGCGATGCTCGCCGTGCTCGACTTCAAGCGCTCGGCGATCGTGCCCGGCAGGATGTTGTGCAACAGGCTGTCGGATTGACGCTGGAAAAACTCCCGCTGCCGCACGAAGTAGACCATGACGGCGAACATCAAGAGGCTGGCGCCGACCACGTTGATGGAGGCGTCCATCGCCACGTCGTCTGGGCGTTCGCCCGTGTCCAGCCAATCTCGGCCGACCTGCGACAACACCACTGCGAGCGCATAGACGCCGAACCAGGAGGCGGCCGCCCTTGCGCTCAATGCGATCAGGGCGACCACCACCGATACCAGGCCCCACAGTGGCTGCATGCCGGAGGCGATCAACCCGCCCTGGGCCATCGTCCCGAGCGTGATGATGGAAAGGTCCAATCCACTGAGCACGTGCATGGCTGCCGCAAACCGCGAAGGCCACAGATGCAGAGCCAGCAGAACCCCCAGATGAACCGCTACCTGAGCGAGGTTGGAGGTTCCTGCCCACACGTGTCCGGTGGCGACGCGGCCGATGCCGGTGGCAAGAATCACGGGCATGGTGACGACCAACGCGGCGACGATGATGCGCCGTTTGCCGCTCTGATCTAACGGTTCACCCGGATAGCTCCCGATTCCGGCGACCACGTCGAACAACCCCGAGCGGCGGGTTGGTGGTGCGCCGGGCAAGGCCATGGCCTGAGGCTATCAACCACGGGGCGCCGGCTCCGCTGAGGTCGCAGCCAACAGCCCGGGATCAGCTACGTGCCCGGATCCGCTTGGACTGATACGCAAGAGCTAGAGAACCCCGGCGACTTCGTCCAGGTTGTCGGCGCCGATGACGACGCGGTCTTCAGTGGCCATGTAGAGCGTGTTCAGAACAGCGCCGGAGTCGGCGATGCGGCGGGCCAATCTGCCCAACTCTCCGGGTCCGGGCTCGATGTCGGCCACCAGTACTTCCCGCGTGTCGATGGCACCGAAACCCTGGGCCAGCAACTCCCGCCGGGCGGTCTCGGCGTCGCCGTTTTCGATCACGATGCGGACGTTGCGGCCTTCGGTACTCGGGTAGGTGGCCGACGCAACCATGGCGAGGTCGACTGATCCGAGAATCTCCCAGATCTCGGCCACTGCCCGGTCAGGCCCGATGACAAAAGTCAATTCCTGCACGATGTCTTCTCTCTGTTCTTTGGGGTTCCGGCCGACCCGAGGTCAGATCAGCTGGGACAGACGAAACCGAACCATTCCGGTTCGGCCGGCGAGAGTTTACGTGGGTAACAGCGAGCAGCGGAATCAGTGGCACCCGGCACCAAGATCTGGCGACGCGTCGTTGATTCCGTCTTCTCGATCGGTGAGCATCCAGGCGGGTACGACACGTCTGTGCCGAGTTCGACCGCATGGACCGTAAGCGGCCCGTAGCCACATGGGTTGCATCCGCCGTTGCGCGCTCAGTCAGCGGTGCCCCTTATCCTCCGAAGGCGAGAACCACCGAAGGAGCGAGCATTGCGGAGAGCGAGCACCGGAGTCGTGGGGGCGGTGGTGTCGCTCGCCCTCCTGCTCACGACGCAGGCGACACTCGCCCAGGACGAGGATCCGGACTCACCGCCGATCATCAGGATGGCGCGAGCCACGTGGGACACGGGATGGTTTCAGACCGAAATCCATCGACAGCTCTTCAACCGGCTCGGGTATCAGGTCCAGGGCCCGGTGACCATGGAAAACCGGCAGTTCTACGATGCCGTGGCCAACGGCGACGTCGACATGTGGGCGAACGGCTGGTTTCCGCTGCACGAGTCCCTCGTGGACCCCGACGATCCCGTGGAACTGGTGGGTACCCAGGTCGATGCAGGAGCGCTCCAGGGCTACTTCGTCGATGAGGCGAGTGCCGAGGAATTCGATATCACCAATCTGGGAGACCTGTCGGACCCGGAGCTCGCCGCCCGGTTCGACCTCGACGGGAACGGTAAAGCGGACCTGATCGGGTGCAACGTCGAATGGACCTGCGCCGGGACCGTCGACCACCATCTGATCGAGTATGGGCTGACGGACACCGTGGAGCACATACAGGGCGACTACTCCCCCCTGATGCACGACACGATCGAACGCTTCGACTCGGGCGAAGCCATTCTCTTCTACACCTTCACGCCGAACTGGACAGTCGGCGAACTGGTCCCCGGAGAGGACGTCGTGTGGCTCGAGACCCCTTATCCATCGCTGCCGGAGGGCCAATCCGGCGAAGACCGCACCCTCGTCGCCGGCCTGGCCGGATGTGCGGCCGACCCCTGTCAGACCGGTTGGCCACCAAACGACATCAGAGCAGTAGCCAACCGCGACTTCCTGGCGGCAAATCCTCCGATCAGAACGCTGTTGGAACAAATCGAAATTCCCCTCACCGACATCCTTGCTCAGAACGCACTCATGGTCGAAGGCGAAGGTGACCCGGCAGACATCGAACGCCACGCCGCGACATGGATCGCAGCCAACGCGGGAAGGGTCGCCGACTGGTTGGCTGCTGCTGACCCCACAGCGATACCGCTCGGACCTCGCGTCACCGGTTCGGGCTCAAACGAAGCTCTTCGCATTGCGGTCCGCACCCTCCCGCCATTCGTCATCTACGACAACCGCACCTACGGAGGGTTCGAGATCGAGCTGGCCGAGCTACTCGGAACACACCTGGGACGGGCGGTCGACGTATACGGGGTGGACACCGTCGCCAAGCAGCTGGACGACGTGACCCGGGGAGCCGCCGACGCCGCCATCGGGGGCGTAGCCATCACGGAGAGTCGGGAAGAGATCATCGACTTCTCACTGCCCGTTCTGACCACCGGCTTGACGATTCTCGTGCCGACCGAAGCGGGCCAGGGCGTCATCGACCAGATCAAGACCTTCTGGACAACCCTCGCCGGATCAGACCTGCCATGGTTGCTGGTGATCTTCGCCGTGGCCATCCTGGTGGCAGCACATCTCATCTGGCTGTCGGAGCGACGCATCAACCCCGACTTTGCCGAGCCCTACGGGCGCGGCATCTGGGACTCGCTCTACTGGTCGGTGGTGACGATGAGCACCGTGGGCTACGGAGACAAGGTGGCGCGTGGAAACGTTGGACGGCTGCTGGCGCTGGTGTGGATCGCAGCCGGCACTCTGGTCTTCGCCACCTTCACCGCCGCCATCGCATCGGCGCTGGCAGTTGAGGAGATCCGGGGCGGGATCGCGGGACCGTCTGATCTCCCAGGCCACCGGGTCGTCACCGTGGCCGATTCAGCCGGACAGGCCTACCTGTCGGGAGAGGGCATCGGGCCGGTTCTGGTGGACGACGTCGAGAGCGCATACCAGATGCTCGAGACCGGTGAGGCCGATGCCGTCGTCTTCGACGCTCCGGTGCTGCGGTTCCACACCACTCGGGAAGGAGACGGGAAGGTGGCAACGGCCGGCACCGACTTCGAGACTGTGCAATACGGCGTGGTTCTCGCCGAGACCAACGGGGCGTTACGAGAAGACGTCAACCTCGCGCTCCTCGACATCATCGAGAGCGGCGTGTACGAGCAACTCCACAACAAGTGGTTCGGCACGCCTGAGTGACAGGATGCTCGCCTCGGTTGAAACCGTGCCCCGTGGAGGTTTATCAGCCGCGCGCAGCCGCCAACCAGCTGTCAACCAACGAGCGGTTGGTGGCGATCCACGCGGCGGCATCTTCGCGCAACATCGCAGCGGTGTAATCGGGATCGGCCGCCATGCGGGCGTTTTGGTCAGCGATGTCCTGGAGCGGCAGCTGCACAGCTTCGAGCAGCCGGCGGATGGGCGGGTTCTCCTCTAAGAATTCCGAGTTGGCCACTGCTCTGATGTCGTTGACCGGCCAACCGAGCTCGCATGGATCGGCGCCGGCGCATCCCGCCAGGCCCGAGACCGAGGTCTGGAGATCCTCATCGTCCTCGAGCGCCGGAGATTCGAGCCACACGACATCCTGGCCGGGAGCGAGGACGTCGATGGTCCAATTCGGCGTCCATGTGTAGAACAGCACGGGCTGGCCGGCCTCTACGCGCGGACGCACGACGTCGTTGATGAGGTCGCCATAGTCGCCCACCACCTGTTCGACGTTGCGACCCCAGTCCAGCTCTTCGAGGTGCTTGTCAATCACCACGTGACAACCCCAGCCCTCGTTGCATCCGTGGAGGTCGGCCAGTCCGTCGCCGTCCGTGTCGAACACTGCTGCGACCGACGGGTCAGCGAGCTGGCTCATGGAGTTGATACCCATGGCATCCGCTGTCGCTTTGTCGATGAGGTAGCCCTGCAGTGCACCAGACCGCACTTCGAATCCGACCGGTTCGATCGGCTCCGAGATCAGCTGGCCACTGAAAAGCTCTCGGTCGAGATAGATGTCGTGGAGCGGAAACCATCCGTTGACCCACAGATCCACCTCTTCCTGGGCGAGCGCGGGATAGAACGTATTTGCGTCGCGGGTGAGGTCGGCCGGATCGGTGACTTCGTACCCCAGCTCGTCGAGGAGCTGGGCGTAGATCTCGGCCTGGAACCAGCCCGTGTCCCAGGTTGCGCGGGCCATGGTCACCTGCCCGCCTGTCACGCCGTCGCCGGCAGCGGGTCCTCCGTCTCCGTCCTGCTCTTCGGCGAGGCTGCCGCAGGCGGCAAGAAGAAACGCTACGACCGCTACCAGTACCAAGTGTCGGTGTTGCCTCTGCATGTCGGACCTCATTCCTCGATCGGGTCGGGTTGTTCGGCGAGCGGTCTGCCGTCGCCGCCGAGGCCATGATGAGCCAGCAAAGCGCCGTGCCGTGATCGAAACAAGGCTGCGTCGTAGTGGCTCTCGAGGAGGTCGAGCTCTTCGTGAAAGGCGACGTACAGGCTGCCACACATGATCAGCAGCACCACTGCAAAGGGCAGCCCCGTGGTAATGGCTGCGGTCTGGAGCGCGCCGAGCCCGCCTCCGATGAGCAACACGCCGGCGATGACCCCCTCCATTACTGCCCAGAAGACGCGCTGGGGCTTCGGCGAGTCCAGCTTGCCTCCCGACGTCAGGTGGTCGACAACCAGCGATCCGGAGTCCGACGAGGTCACGAAGAACGACACGACGAGGATTATTCCGAGCAGGGACGTCAACTGCGTGAGCGGAAACGCCTGGAGCATGTCGAACAGCGCCGTGGCCACGTTCTCGTTGACCGCAGTGGCCACGTCGCGGACTCCTTCGAGCTGCAGGTTGATGGCGGTACCGCCGAACACCGACATCCACAGCGCCGAGAGGAGCGTGGGAAACGCCATCACCCCGAGAACGAGCTCTCGCACCGACCGCCCTTTCGAGATCCTGGCGATGAACATCCCGACGAACGGCGACCAGGAGATCCACCATCCCCAATAGAAAATGGTCCAGCCCTGCTGCCAGGTCGTGTCGCTGAACGCCTCGCTCCAGAACGAAAGCTGCGGCAGGACGGAGATGTACTCACCGAGGCTCTGGGTGAACACGGAAAAGATGAACAGGGTCGGTCCCACAACGATGATGAACAACATGAAGATGATGGCCAGGTTGATGTTCAGCTGGCTCAATCGCTTCACGCCTGCGTCGAGCCCGGCCACCACCGACATCGTTGCCGCCCCCGTGATGATGGCGATGAGCAGCACCTGGAATCCGGTCCCTGTCGGTGTGCCGAACAGGAAGTTGAGCCCGGCCGCCGCCTGACCGACCCCGAGGCCGAGCGAGGTGGCCAGCCCGAAGAGGGTTGCCAGCACCGTCAGGATGTCGATGACGTTCCCCCATGTGCCGTAAATCCTCTCGCCAAGGATCGGATAGAAGACCGAGCGGAAGGTGAGCGGCAAACCGCGGTTGTACGCAAAGAACGCCAGGGCCAGGCTCACCAGCGCATAGATCCCCCACGGGTGCAGACCCCAGTGGAAGAAGGTGACTGCCAGCGCAGCTTTCCCCGCCTCGCCGCTCACCGGGTCAACGCCGAACAGCGGCGGCGGACCCGCCAGGTGAAAGATGGGCTCGGCCACCGACCAGAACATGAGGCCGATTCCCATGCCGGCGCTGATGAGCATGGCGTACCACGCCGCCGTAGAGAACTCGGGTTTGGCTTCGGGGCCGCCCATCCGGATCTTGCCGTACCGGCTGAAAGCGAAGAAGAAACCCACGACCACGAACACGTTCGCCGCCAGGATGTACAGCCAGCCGAACGTGTTCCCGATGAAGCTGAGGACCTCACCGAAGACATCTGCTGCGGCGTCCTGGAAGATCAGCGTGAGTGATATGAACGCCACCAGGATTCCTGCCGACCAGAACGTCACCTGGGGGTGGATGTCAAAGCCCCACTTGACGATGTTGGTGTCGCCGGGCTCCCGGTGTGCTACCTCCGGGTAGAAGTCGATCTCTGGATCGACCTGGAGGCCTTCGAACGGCTTGCGGTTGTAGATCGCCTCCCGGCGGGCCCGCCGCTCTTCTTCCTCCCAGTCCTCGTATGCCTCGGTAACTTCTGTGAGATCCTCGTCAGCCATGTCGCAAGCCTCTCTCTCGCTCCGCCACAATGACTGCGGGTCTCCCGCTCTCGATGGAAACCACTCCTCCACTGTGGTTCGAACCAACTTAGCAAGGATTTCGCGGCGATGTCCGAGGCCGCGCCTCCCCCAAAACTGGAAGGAAGGAGGCCGACCATCGCTGAACGTGGCGCCCCGCGGAAGGGGTACCCTCGCAGCCGCAAAGCGCACGATCTCCCGATCGGAATCCGCGTTGGAAAGGGTGTGCTGATGGCCGGTGAATACAAGAAAAGGGTCCTGTTCAACGGGCTCCGGAAGGAATGGTCGCCGTATGTGGAGCGGTGGCATTCCGACGAGGTCGTGTACGCCGTCTACGCCAACTGGATGTATCCGCTCAGCCTGGCGACCGACGCAGCCGAGGATTATCGCAAGCTGCGGAGCGGGGCGATGCTGTACGACACGCCCGAGCGCCCCATCTCGATCCAAGGGCCCGACGCCGTCCGCCTGTGCGAGCGGGTCTTCTCCCGGCCCATTGCCAACGTGCGGGTCGGCCGGTGTGTGTATGGCCTGGCGTGCGATCCTGATGGCGGCATCCTGATGGACGGCGTGCTCATCCGTCTCGCCGACGACCACTTCTGGTACGTCCAGGCCGAAGGCGACATCGAACACTGGCTCCTCGGCAACGGGGTCGGCATGGACGTTGACGTCACCGACACCAAACAGCGCGTGCTGCAGATCCAGGGCCCCACGTCACACGAGGTCCTGGCGGCGGCCATGGGGGCCCCGGTGCCGCAGGACTTCACGTGGTTCGCAGCCCGCTACTTCGATATCGGTGGCCAGCGGGTGCTGGTCAGCAACTCGGGGTACACCGGCGAGCTGGGCATCGAGATCTACGGCAACGACGAGCTCGACCATCTTCGGTTATGGGATCACCTGATGGAGGTGGGGGCTGCGTTCGACTTGAGCATGGGGGCCAGCGACTCGATGGCTCCCCGCCGGGTGGAGGCCGGCATCATGGACAACCGAACCGATCTGAATCGGACCCTGACGCCCTTCGCGGCCGGGCTCGGCCACTTCGTCGACTTCGACAACACGGAATTCGTCGGGCGTTCCGCGCTGCTGGAGACCGATCGCACGCAGCTGCTGTGGGGCCTGCGCTGCGACACGGCCACGCCGTCCCGGTCGGACGAGATTCACCTCGACGAACGACGCGTCGGGGACATGACCGTCGGCGTGTGGTCGCCGACCCTCGAAGCCGGCATCGGCTACGTGCGATTCGACGAGCCGATCGAAGGCGGCTGGGAGGGCCGCCAGGTGCAGGTGGTCGTCGACGGAAGCCCCCACCCGGCCACGGTGCAGGCGCTCCCCTTCATCGACCCCGAGAAACGGCTGCCCAGGGGCTTGCCCGAGTTGTAACACCCGGGCCTAGGGCGCAGACGTCATCGAGCCCCATCGCTACCCCGTTCCGCGACCTCCCTGGCAAGTTTGACCGCTTCCAAGAGGTTCAGTTCGCGGCCCTCTTCCAGTGCGGCAGCCACCTGCTCGTCGTCCAACGCCGCCCCAACTCGCTCCTCGGCCGGAGCGATCGGAGCGAGCGGCGGCAGGAAGCTGCCGCCCATCTTTCGCATCGATTCCCTCGCCGCCCCGACCAGCCGCAGCCCGGTCCCCGGGTCGCCTGCCTCGATGATGGGAATCGCCAACCGCTGCAGCGCCCAGGCCATCGTGAACGTGTCGCCCGCCCGCTCGGCGGTGGCCATGGAATCCAGAGCGGCCTGTTGGGCCCCCGGATAGTCCTCCTGGAAGATCAACGACTCGGCCTTTTGCAGCT
>JBFIPU010000079.1:0-13533 GCA_041609995.1 Acidimicrobiia bacterium | reverse complement strand
CTCTGTGCGCTCACCCACCTCGCGCGGGGTTCGAATCCCACCCCCACCGCAAAAGACAGACGAACCCACCGAAACCTCTGTGCGCTCACCCACCTCGCGGGGTTCGAATCCCACCCTCTCCGCTCAATTGCCCACCTCAGCAGTTCGACTCGACCCACCACGACAAACCGGGCCTCGAGGGCCCGGTTTGTCGATGAGGTGCGGCGCTGAACTAAAAGGCTGGGTCACGCATACGTCACGTCGGCCGGTTCGTCGACGGGGGTTTCGGACCGCATCCATCGGCCAATGGCGACCAACCCCACACAAAAAGCGGCGAGGCCGAGGGCTGCGAACGCAGTCGTGGGACCGCCTCCGATTTCCACGTCCCGGGCTCCCAAGACCTCGAATGCCGCGAGTGCAGTCCAGATCACGACCGGTCCGACCTGGATGAGCCGGGCTGCCCAGCGGGGTACCAGATCTGCTTTCGCCAGGGCATGACCCAGAATCACTCCGACGACGAGCATCGCCGTGCTCCAGGCGAACCAAAACCAGGGCGCGATGGCGAAAATGGCAAGCGCGATGGCCATCCAAAAGGAGACCCGGCCGAATACTCCGAGCGTCCCCCCGTGGCGCCGATTCAAGCCCGCAATCCCGAGCGCCAGCAGGGTGCCGGCCACTTGCCACGTGATGGCACCGGAGAGATAGGCGCCTAGCGGCAAGCCTTCCCACGGACGGGTGTTGTCCAAGACTTCGCTCACGACCAGCAGGGCCAGGCCGGTGGCCCATAGTGCTGCGGAGATGACGAGCGCGATTCCGGCCCGTCGGGTGAATTGTGTAGGCACAGCGATTCCTCCTGATTCTTCAGCGGAGACGAAAGCGGCGCCGACCAGTCCGGGGTCTCCGAACTCTTCCAACGCCTGGCGCTGGGCCGCCATCTGGTCTGTCCCATGCCTGGTGCGCACGGCAACAGCCTCGAACAGGTGGTCGGCCACTTCGGCCACGATCTCCTCGGCGTTGCGGATCCGGCCGACCTGGCGGTCGAATTCTGCGAGATAGCGATCGATCAGGGTGTACTCGGCCATGGTCTGCTCTGGAGTACTCGCCCTACTGCGTGCGAGAACTCGGTCCAGGACTGGCGCTGTTCGCCCAGGGCGGCGGTGCCCTTGTTGGTCAGCGTATACGTTCGTCTCCTACGTCCTTGCACCTCGCTCCAGCTGCTCGACAGATAGCCGGCCCTCTGCAGTCGATGCAAAGCCGGATACACGGTCCCCTCGGGAAGGTCGAACACGTCATCGCTGGCCAGCCGGAGCTGTTCGATGACGGCATAACCATGCTTGGGGCCGTCAGCCAAGATCGTCAGAAGCAGCAGATCGAGATGCCCTTTCAGCGCCTGTCCTCTCATACTGTGTGAACCTACACTTTGCAATGCTAGGTGTCAAGTGTGCTCGGCCGGAGCATCGTGCATCCTCGTGCGATCATGTCGATGGCGGCTCGGGCCGGGCTGGTACCCTTTGGGCTCCCGGAGAGGTGGCCGAGCGGTCGAAGGCGCTCGCCTGCTAAGCGAGTAGGGGGTTAATAAGCCTCCTCGAGGGTTCAAATCCCTCCCTCTCCGCCACAAAGGCCGACACGCGATCATGCCCGAGGCACCCCGCCGGCAACCCGCCTGGTGCGTCCTTTTCGGTAACAGCGGCCATATTCACGAACGTGAATGTGCCGTATCATGCGAAGCATGGACATCGCCACCATCCGAACCGAAGGGCTCGGTGACAGCACGTACGTGCTCACCTACAAAGGTGAGGCGATCATCGTGGATCCGCAGCGAGATATCGATCGGATAACTGCCCAACTGGGCGATGCCACACCCCGGTTCATTCTCGAAACGCACCTCCACAACGATTACGTCTCCGGTGCCCGCGACCTCGCCAAGAAGACTGGCGCCGAATTGGTCTTGCCGGCGGCCGCCGCTCCGGCATACCGCCATACCCCGGCGTTCCACTTGGAGGAGCTCTATGGCGCCGACGGGCTGGCGATTCAGCCCTTGCATACTCCCGGCCACACCCCAGAGCACACGTCGTATCTGGTCCTGTTGGAGGACCGGCCGGTGTTCGTGTTCTCGGGCGGGTCGCTGTTGGTCGGCTCAGCCGGCCGACCCGATCTGCTGGGCGAAGAACGCGCCGACACGCTCGCCCGCCTCCAATACGGCTCGGTGACGCGGCTGGCCCATCTGCCTGATGACGTCGGCCTCTACCCCACCCACGGCGCCGGGTCGTTCTGCACGGCCACCGCCGCCTCGCAGGACACATCGACCATCGGAGAGGAGCGCCGTTCCAACCCGGTGCTGCAATACCCCGACGAAGAGGCCTTTGTGAAGGCCCAGCTCGAAGGACTGGTTCCGTATCCGGCGTACTACGCCCAGATGGGCCCCGCCAACCTGTATGGCTACCCGGAGCCGCCCACCGAACCGGTACCGATCATCTCGATCAATGACGTGGACCGGCACTTGGATGCCGCGCTGGTCGATATCCGCCACCGCCGCGCCATTGCCGGCGGTCATGTGCCGGGCTCGATCGGAATAGAGCTGGGTACGGACTTCGCCACCTGGACGGGCTGGCTGTTGCCGTTCAACAAGGACGTCATCCTCATTGCCGATCGATCAGAAGACGTGGAGGAGGCACGCACCCAGCTGTCACGCATCGGCTTCGACCGGGTGGTGGCCGGCGTCACCGACATCAGCGCATATGAAGGCAATCTGCGCAGTTACGAAGTGATCACTCCCGACGAAGCGGCGACGCGAAAGATACAAATCCTCGACGTACGAGACCCGACCGAGTGGGAGACCCAGCACCTCGACGGGTCGACCTGGCGGTACCTCCCCGATCTTTACGCCCACGGTATCCCCGATTCAATCGACAAGGAGCAACTGGTGATGGTGATCTGCCGCACCGGCAATCGGGCCACCATCGCCGCATCCGCCCTTCTCGACAATGGATACCAACCGGTGGTTGTGATCGACGGCGGGGTAGCCGAAGTGGCCGCCCAGAGCTGACTACCCCCGGCGTTCCAGAAACCAGGTGGCCCGAACTCACGGTCCGTGGCCATAGGTCGGAAAATCGTGTAGCTTCAGAGTGCCATTCGCCACGGCTTTCACCGGCCGAACTTCGGGCCTGTGGCAAGTGTGCGGGACGCGACACGGGCGACAGCGGCTGGAGGCTGCATCCGCTGTCTGAGGGGAAGTGATGTGAAGAGGCTGCTGCTGCTGACGCTGGGATTGCTGACGCTCGTCGCCCCGGCAAGTGCACAGACCGACCTCCTACGCGCTCCCTACCTGCAACTCGGTGATGCACCGCTTGTGGGATACCCCGGGTCGGAGACCGATCAAGTGCAGGTGATGTGGCAGGCCGACCACGACGATCCCGCCGCCTTCCTCGCATTTTGGCGACGAGTGGGAGAGGCGTCCTGGCAGCGCATCAACGAGATCGAAGTCGAGGCCGTCGACACCGGCCGATTCAACTTCTCCGTGACCATCGACGGCTTGGACTTCGACGAGATGTACGAATACGGCATTCGACACGGCTCTGACATCTACCGATCGAAGTTTCGGACCCGTCTGGCACCGGCTGACCCGACACCATTCACGTTCGCCGCCTACGGCGACTCGGCGGATCCCGACCACGCCGATGACTTCAACGATGTGCTCGGGGCCCTCAACTCGACCGAAGCCGCCTTCGCCGTGCTCCTGGGCGATAACGCTTACGACGACGGGCGACACTCGGAGTTCGACGTTCGCTTCGACCCGTCGACCTCCCTTGAAGCAATTGAATGGAGCCGGAGTCACATCGACTACGCGGCGATCGGCAACCACGAGATGGACACCGAAGACGGCTGGGGACACCGGGCGACATTCGCCAGCCCGCAGCCGATCGCAGGGGTGTCCGGACCCGCCACCCCACCGTCCGGCTTCTTCCCGGAGCACAACTTCTCGTTCGACTACGGCATGGTGCACTTCACCGTCTTGGATTCCAACGAACGGTCCCGGGTCGATGAGTTGGCTGACTGGGCGGCGGCCGACCTCGCCGCCTCTGATGCCCGATGGAAGGTGGTAGTGGCACACCGCCCGACCGTCGGCGCACCGGACAAGGATTCACACGCCGGGGAGAGCTATTACAGGGAACTGATTCCGATGATGAAGGAGCAGGGCGTTGACCTGCTGCTGGTCGGCCATTCTCACGCCTTCTCCTGGACGCATCCGCTCACGGGATTCGATGGTGATGAGCCCACATATGTGTTTGATCCCGATGGGGTGTTTGCCGAGGACGCCGGGGTCGTTCAGCTGATCTCCGGGGTCGGCGGTCACGACATCCGCAATGTTCGCGAGCCGGGGTGGCCTCAACCTTGGGTGGCTGCTGGTTACGCAGAAGACACCGAGGTCCCGGCCGAGTTCGGGTTCGCCCTGATCGACGTCACCTGGGAGTCGCTGTCGGTGGAGTACCGGGCGGTGGATGGGACGACCATCGACTTCTTCTCGATCGTGGACGACGACCCGCCGCCCCTTCCCCCCGAGCCCGAACCGATCCCTGAACCGGAACCCGACCCGCCACCGGAGCCCGATCCCGACCCCGAACCGGAGCCGGTGCCACCCCCCGACCCGAACCCGCTGCCCAAACCCAACCCCGTCCCACCCCCCGAGCCGGATCCGATCCCCGACCCGGACCAGATCCCCGGCCGGGTGCCGGCCGTCGACATCGGCATGTTCAACGTGACGACCGGTAATTGGTCGGTGTCCCATGCCGATGGGAGGAATGAGACCTTCTTCTTCGGTGACCCGGGGGACCGACCCCTGTACGGGGATTGGGACTGTGATGGAAGGCCGAGCGTCGGGATGTATAGAGAGTCGGACGGCTACGTCTACCTCCGAAACGAAAACATCCAGGGCACCGCCGACATCGAGTTCTTCCTCGGCATGGCCGGCGACCTTCCGGTGGCCGGCGACTGGGATGGTGACGGCTGCGACACGATCTCGATATACCGACCCTCGACCGGGCAAGTGTTCATCTCCGACCGCCTCGGGACAGCAATTGCCGGCGACTGGTTCTTCTTCGGAACGCCCGACGACACTCCCTTCGCCGGGGATTTCGACGGTGACGGCACCGACACGATCGGCCTTCATCGCGAGAAGACCGGTTACGTCTATCTGCGCAACGAGATAACGAGCGGGGTCGCCAACATCGCCTTCTACTACGGGGCCCCGCGGGACGTCGTTCTGGGTGGGGACTGGAACGGGGATGGACGCGATACGGTGGGCGCCTACCGGGCCCCGGAGGGCGTTCTCTATCTCCGCAACGAGAACAACTACGGCCCGGCGGACATCCAGCTTCCGGCACCCGGGCCCGGGATGCCGGTCGCCGGCTAGTCGTATCATCCGAGTAATGAAACCCACCACGTTTCACGCTGCGGTGCTCCCGGCACAGATGAGACTGCAATGAGCGAAGGGCGCTCCTACCGCTTCACGCACACCATCTCGCGGCTTCCGGGCGAGACGGTCGTGAAGGGGCTGCGGGCCGAGGACATGGGGGATCCGGACGCGCAGCTGTTTCAAGATCAGGTGGAGGCGTATGTCGCGGCGCTGGGCGAAGCAGGCGTCGCGACCATGACCTTGGACCCGCTCGACGACTACCCCGACAGCGTGTTCATCGAAGACGCGGCCGTGTGTGTCGGACGGGTAGCGATCCCTATGAGACCGGGGGCACCGACCCGCTTCGGTGAGGCCAAGGAGCTCCGGTCGGTGCTGGAGTCGACCTTCGACGAGGTACTCGACCTCGACAGCGATGGATTTGTCGACGGTGGCGATGTTCTCCTCACCGATACCGACGCCTTCATCGGCCTCTCGGACCGTACCGATGAGGAAGGCTTCCGGGCCCTCGGTCACATCCTCGCCGACTACGGCTATACCCCCCGCAAGGTCGTCACGCCCGCCGACGTGCTTCATTTCAAGTCGGACTGCGGCCTCCTCGACAGCGAAACGATCTTCGCCACCGGGCGGCTGGCCGACTCCGGTTGTTTCGGGGGCTACCGGCTGATCCTGACCCCGGAGGGAGAAGAGGCGGCCGCCAATCTCATCCGCGTGAACGAAACCGTCTTCCTCAGCGCAGGCTTCCCTCGATCTGAGGAGACGTTGAGCGATGCCGGCTTCGAGCTCCAGGTGCTCGACACGAGCGAGGCGGCCAAGCTCGACGGCGGCCTCTCCTGCCTTTCCCTCCGGTTCCACCTGGGCTGACGAGCGACCCACCCGGTCATCCACTGGGGTAACCCAGCCACGCTCCGGTCGTATGACCATGCTGACCAACGGGTCTTCCCAAAGCTGCGGAGCAACTCCCGAGGAACGCGAAGCGTTGTGTCTCCCATGGAGCTGCGGAGCAGCTCCCAAGGAACGCGAAGCGTTGTGTCTCCCATGGAGCTGCGGAGCAGCTCCCAAGGAACGCGAAGCGTTCCCACCTTCCCCCCAACCTCTTCAAGGAGTTGCCCTCCGGTCTCTGCGAGACCTCCCGACGGGGGACCATTGTCGCATCGACATGTGAGCGCACAACGGTCGAATCCCACTCCTCCGCATTGGTTTGGAGTTTGCAGCAGCTGATGCTGCTGGAAACCTCCCAAGGAACCCGAAGGGTTCCCCGAATCCCACTCCCTCCGGGATGGGTCAGTCGGAGAGGAGCCGCTTCTGTACGTGGAATTGTTCGACACACGAAACTCGATGCCAGCCGGTATGCTCATTTGAACCGCCCGGCGCGAGGACTCGACGGTTTGCACCCGCAAACCCGTTTTGGCGCGATAATCGGAACCCTGATCCGGGAGCCGCGATGACCGACATCCTTGAGCTTGCAGCCGATCTGCATAAGCGCCATCGCCCGTTCGTGTTCGCGACCGTCGTCTGGGCGCGAGGTCCGTCATCGGGCAAAGAAGGCGCCAAGGCAATCATCGAAATGGACGGCACGATCCATGGTTGGATTGGCGGGGCCTGTGCCGAACCTACGGTCCTGCGAGAGGCGCGGCGGGTCCTGAACCACGGCGAGTCCCGGCTCATGTATCTCGGACCGGCCAACGAGCTCGATGGCGTATCGCGCGACCGGGTGATTGCCGTGCCAATCTCGTGCTCATCAGAAGGGGCACTGGAGGTGTTTATGGAGCCAATACTTCCCCAACCGCACGTGATTGTGGTCGGGTCCTCGCCGGCGGTTGCCAACCTGTTGCGGCTGCTTGGGGCGATGGACTGGCGTGCCACGCTCGTAAACGAGGGGGAGGCGATGGAGATCCCCACTTCGGTATCAGTCGTCAACGGCGTCGAGCGTCTGTCTGAGATCGCGATCGACGGGTCGACCTCGATCGTCGTCGCCACGCAAGGTCACTACGACGAGCCGGCCCTGGAGGCCGCCCTTGCCACGGCGGCGTCGTACATCGGGCTTGTTACGTCGGCGCGCCGTGCAGACACGGTACTCGGGTACCTCAGGGACCGCGGAATGGATGAAGCTCAAATCGCCAGGGTCGACGCCCCCGCCGGCATGGATCTCGGCCACATCGAACATCGCGAGATTGCAGTGGCGATCTTGGCCAAACTGGTTCAACTGCGAGCTGCCGGCGCGATCGGTGGCGCATCTGAAGCCATTGCGGTTCCCACGACCGCGATCGACCCGGTCTGCGAAATGGAGGTCGAAATCGCTGCAGCCAAGTTCACAGCCGAGCTCAATGGCGATACCTTCTACTTTTGTTGTCCCGCCTGTAAGAACCTCTTCGAAAAGATGCCAGCTGACTACCTCAGCTGAGGCTCCGGAGGATCATGTACGACGTCGCAATGAGTGTGCTCTCGTGTCTGCGTGCCGGCACCGAAGTTCACGTTGCGTGGGTGATTGCGCCGGACGCAGCCAGACCTGGAGCTGCGATGGCCGTCACGCCCGGTGGCGGTCGGATGGGCGACATTCTCGACGGGGCGATCGACCACACACTGCGGGAGGCCGCTCGCAAACTTGGCGACGGAGCGAGGCTCCTCGAAATACAGCTCGGCCCTGCTGAGGCAATGATCAGTGGGCTGCCCACGGACAGCACTGTCACCGTGGGCCTGATGTCGGGCGAAACGGTTCCTGTAGGGATCTGGGAGGACTTCGCAGCACATCGCCCGACGGGCTTCTCGCTCCGGGTGGATGGGGAGGATCTCACGCAGCCGGAGCGCATGCAGCTGGACTCGCCGGGGGTCGAGATCGCCGAGGGGCTGCTGATGACCTCGTATGTTCCGGTGACTCGAGTCGTTATCGCAGGCGGTGGTCCCTTCGCATCGGCGATTGCAGACGCGTTCGGATTCATCGGATGGCAGCCGTTGGTCCACGGCGACGTCGGGGCGGCTTCGGGAGTCATGGCGACGCTGTCGGCCATAGACGCCGTTGTCGTCCTCGGGCACGAGGTCGAGCCCTCCGGGAGGGCACTCCAGGCAGCGATCTCATCGAATGCGGGATACATCGCATCGGTGGGATCGCAACGGATGCAGGAGCTGCGACGGGAGTGGCTGGCATATCGCAACGTTGAATGGGATGACAGGATTCACGGTCCAGCCGGCTTGGATATCGGGGCGTCTTCACCTCCGGAAGTCGCCGTTTCCATCGTTGCGCAGGCCATCTCCGCACGTGATGACACGTGATCAGGGCTTCAGGGTTTCGCGCAGTGCTACATTGGTACTACTCCAAGGAGTCAGTAATGGACAAGCAAACCGAAAGCGTGGATACGGCCTCGATGTGGTCCGCTCCTGGGGACGATCAGGCACTGCTCGACGCGGACTGCAGTCCCACCAAGACCTGCCGCAACATGGTGGGGATCAGCTTCGAAGATTTCGCCGACTCCGAGACCGACCTGCGGAGCGCGTGGCGTGAAACACTCGCACGCGAAGGCAAGCTCGCGTCCAACGGATCCGGCCTGCGGGACCTCGTGCTCGGGCCCGATGACGCCTGAGCCTGCTGGCACAGGCCCACTCAAGCAACCCTCAGTGATCGAGGACGTCGCAGCGCTCGACGCACTACTCAGAAGCGACGGCTATTTGCCCGATCGTGGCCTCGCCATCGCCGCGTACATCGCCATCACTGTCGGACGGCCGTTGCTGTTGGAGGGTGAAGTAGGCGTGGGCAAGACCGAGCTCGCCAAGACCCTCGCCACCGTGTTTGATCGCCGACTCATCCGACTGCAGTGCTATGAGGGCATCGACACCAACCAGGCGCTCTATGAATGGGACTACGCACGACAGATGCTCCAGATTCGGGCGCTCTCAGAACATCAGCTCGCAGATGAAGCCTCGGTGGATGCGCTGTTCGGCGAGAAGTTCCTGCTTGAGCGCCCCCTGTTGGAGGCGGTTCGCGCAGGCGACGAGTGCGTTCTCCTCATCGACGAGGTCGACCGCGCCGACGACGAGTTTGAAGCTTTCCTCCTCGAGCTGCTGTCCGACTTCCAGGTGACCATCCCAGAAGTCGGCACGATCACTTCGGCTTCTCGCCCGCTGGTGGTGCTCACGTCCAACCGGACGCGCGAACTCCACGATGCGCTGAAACGACGCTGTCTGTATCACTGGATCGACTATCCACCGGCCGCGCGGGAGGAAGAGATTGTCAGAACCCGCCTTCCGGGAGTGTCGGAGACATTGGCAGCCAAAGCGGTGGCGGCCGTGAATCGACTGCGAGCGCTCGACTTGGCCAAGCCACCCGGTGTCGCAGAGACAATTGACTGGGTCGAGGCACTGCAAGCGATCGGTGCCACCGAGCTCGACGAAGACACGCTGCAATATTCGCTCGGATCAGTCATCAAGGACCGGGATGACCTGGATGTCGTCGAGCGCCGGGTCGGGAGCATCGTCGGTGGCGACTGAGACGGAGCCACTCGGGACACTCCTCGACTTCTGCTCATTTGCTCGCACCCGCGAGCTCGCGGTCGGGACGGACGACGCCATGGCGTTTGTCACTGCGACTTCAGTGCTCGATATCGGCCGGCTCGAGGACGTCTACTGGGCGGGACGGATAACTCTGGCTCACGGGCGCCGTCAGATCCCTATCTATGACGCCTGTTTCACCGAATACTTCTTGGGAGGACTCAGCCCTGAGGAGCGACTCAACCAAGTCCCCAGTCTGTCGAGCCGTGGCGCCGAGTCCGTATTCGACGTCCCGTCCGGCGAGCAACCGAACGGCGACGCCGACGAGCAAGAAACCCGCCTCGGCGCCCAGGCTTCGGCCGTGGTCGTGGACCGTTCGAAGTCTTTTGCCGACTGCACCGACGAAGAGATCGAATCGTTGCGGCGGATCATGAAGAGCATCAAGACGGCACCTCCGACGCGGCGCACCCGGCGCCACCGCAGTTCCAACGCTGGGCGGCGGCTTGATTTGCGCAGAATAGCGCGCGAGACGATGCGGACACACGGCGAGCCCGGCGATCTGTGGTGGCGACAGCGTCGGAATCGCCCCCGGCCGATCGTACTGATCCTCGACATCTCCGGCTCGATGGCGGACTACTCGCGCAATATCTTGCAGTTTGCCCATTCGACGATCAGCGCTACTCGACGGGTCGAAGCCTTCTGTTTCGGAACCCGTCTGACCCGGATCACTCCTTCGCTGCGTCGCCGCGATCCGGACGAAGCGCTGGCCCGGGCGGGGGAAGAAGCCGTCGATTGGGCTGGTGGTACCCGCATCGGGGCCTCGCTCGACACCTTCGTGCGGCGATACGCCCGGCGCGGTATGGCCCGGGGCGCCTTGGTCATCATCTGCTCCGATGGCCTGGACCGCGGGAGCCCGGAGCTTCTAGATGATGCCCTCGAGCGGCTCGGACGCTTGAGCCATCGGATTATCTGGATGAACCCGATGAAGGGGGATGAACCCGAGTTCGCGCCTTCCAGCCTCGGGATGTCGGTCGCCATGGGTCACGTCGACGAGGTGTGGTCGGGGCACAGCCTTGCCAACCTCGAGGACTTCGCATCGTCGCTGGCGACGGTCCGTTAGGAGCAAGTATGCGCTGGAGCATCTCGGTACGAGCCGACGGCGACCGGCCCATGGAACGCGAGGAGATCGTCGAACTGGCGGACGCGGTGGCGGCGTGGGAAGGGATCGCCAGCGGGATCGGAACGGCCAGCTATTCGGCGCAGCTGGTGATAGAGGCGGACACTTCGGATGAGGCGGTCGAGACCGCAGTCAAGCTCTTCGAAGACGCAGCCAAGACGGCAGGATTGCCGCCCTGGCCGGTCGTATGGGCCGAGTCTGTCAGCGAAGAAGCCGAGTTCGAGGAGTTCGGATGATCCGACTCGGATCGCTGGGCGGCTACCCATTCGATGGCCCACGTGTCCTGGGGGGCTGGAACCCGCCAAAGAAGCAGGGCCTCTTCGCAATCTTCACGAAACAAGCAGCTGACAGTCAGCGTTTCGAGGTGATCTACCTGGGACACGCCGCCGATCTGTCGGAGGTCGGTTTGCCTTTCGAGCATCCGCACGCATCCCGGTGGATCGAACGGGCTGATGGCAAGTGGAACCTGTGGGTGGCCTCCTATGTCATCCCAGGCGGCTCCCAGTCTCACCGCGAGCGTATAACCGAGGAGCTCACCGCGATCTACCGTCCCAGCTGCAATCAGGAGCAGTTCGACCGGGCTTGGAAGGACGAGTGGATCGGCTCCTACCGGGCTCCGACCACCAAGCCGCTCACAACGCCGCGCGACGCTCCCTCGGACTAGAGGGCGGCCGAATCAAGCCCCGTCGAACCCAACGCCCTCCAGCAAGCGTGTTCGCCTTGTGCCTGACGCCGGCGCCGCGGTGCCACTGTCAACAGCGGCGTCGTGATCGAATGTCGCTCCGGCGACCACGCGCTCTGCCATGTCATAGAGCAGCGGCAGAGCCCCGGCGATGACCCGGCCGGTGTTGTTGATACTTCCGAGTCCGGCGTCGATCACTTCGGCATTGCGCTTGACATCCCACACCAGGCTCGAGCAATCCTCGAGTACTACTGCGATCCGCTTCAGGTAGCTGCCCACGATGTACAGGTAGATGGCGAGTCCGGCGATCAGCAGAACGATGTCGATGACGGAAAAAAGAATGCGGCCGTTCATTTGCGCACCTTGTCGAGCACACGGCCAAGAAACAGATGGTGTTTCAGTCCTTCCTCCAGAACAGCATCGACTCTCGCCGCAGTCTCGCCGATGAGCGCAGTGTCGTTGGTGTTGGCGACCGCCTGAGTGAGCGTCTCACGGATACTGATCACCCGGGCTTCGATGGTCCGAACCAGAAAGACCAGGATGGTCAACAAAGCCGCTACCGCAATGACCACGATCAAGCCGGCGATGTTGGCGATGTCCCATAGCTCTTCGTGAGTGAATGAATCAAGCATTGCTCAGCCTCCCAGCCTTTGGCGCCCACGCCGCAAGCCATCGACGATGGCCTCGGCCGATTCGATTGTCGTGTTGAGATGGGCGAGGGCGGCTGTGTTGACCACTGCTTTCTGCAGGCCGGCGTCGATGGTGGCGGCCTGATTCCCGATCCGCCGAGCGAGCAGGAGGATCGGGACGACCAATGCCACGACCACAAGCACGACGACCACTCCAACGATGTAGCCGATCGTCCAACCGGTGGTCGACGCGATTACCAGCGATCCCATGTCAACCTCCTCAGATGCTCTCGGCGAAGTCGCGCACCGGAGCCAGGTTGGCGTTCACCGAGGGCGCCACAGCCGGAACCGAATCCAAACTCTCGACGATGACGTCTACACCTCCGGCGAGGGTATCCAGCGTCTCCACCACCGCTCGCAGGTGGAAGATCACCCTGATCAGCCCGAGTGCGGCTGCTGCGATAATCAGTCCTGCGATGACGATGGTGACAATTGCAACAAAATCCATCGATCCCTCCTACTCGAGAAGCTTTCCGACCGAGCCGGCGTAGCGGACGGCACCGTTGGCCACTTCCTCGATCACGTCGTCGGTCACGGCGAGTCGGTCGTTCACGTGTTGTACCTCCTCGATGACGCCGAGCCCGCCCGCCAGTGTGATATCGGCGGCGCCGCGGATGTCCTCCAGAGCAGCCAACACCCGGTTCAGTAGCGCAACGAGGACCGGTACGACCACCAGCAGCAGCAGGAGGTTTCCGATCGTCCAGAGCATGTTCGTGTCCTCCTTTGGGTTGAACGCCTAGTTGTCCACGGGCCGATATGGCATGAAAAAGCGCCGGGCGACGCGGGTCAGCGCCATCCAGATGGCCTTGAGGCCGATAGCGATACCGCTTGCCGACGACGCCTCTGCCGGCACGTAGGCCTCGCCGCGTTCCAGGGCCGAGAGTGAAGCCCGCATGTTGGCTGCGAAGTCGTCGAGCAGGACCGCAGTGACGTCCTGCACCAGGCCGCGGCCGTACTGAGCAGCAGCCCCGGACAGCTGGAGATCCTGCCGAACGCTGACCTTGGTTCCCGAACTGTGCGGGGTGAGCGCGGCATGCACGACAAGCGCAGCCTGACCGCGCCCCTTGACATCGGCCCCGGCCGCGTCGACAAGGATCGTGCGATCCTTCTCATT
>JBFIPU010000078.1:0-13565 GCA_041609995.1 Acidimicrobiia bacterium | reverse complement strand
CACGCCCTGATCTGGCTCAATCCGCTGGCCGGACGGCCCGGATATCAGCCTGCCACCCGCGGCATGCAGGCGGCCCTCCCCCACATCGACCATCTGGTCCCGGCGGCCAGCATCAGCGACCTGGCGTCGATCGTCGAGCTGATAGAGTCCATACCCGCGCACGTAACGTCCGACGTGATGAGGACCGCATGAACGAAACACTCGCAACCGTCGATGCGTGGGCCCGCCAGGGCAAGGACGTCGCAGTGGCCACGGTGGTGCGGGTGAAGGGGTCGGCCCCCCGGCCCGAGGGAGCCAAGTTTCTGGTGTCCTCAGCCGGGGACATGGAGGGCTCGGTCTCGGGAGGGTGTGTCGAGAATGACGTGTTCCTCCACGCGCAGGAGGTGCTGAGCACCGGCGAGCCCCGCCTCGTCACCTACGGCATCGCCGACGAGGACGCCTTCGAGGTGGGCCTGGCCTGTGGCGGCACCATTCAGGTCTTCATCGAGCAATGGGCGTGATTCTCCCGGCCGTGGCCGATCTGGTGGCCGAAGAGCGCCTGGGGGCGTTGGCCACGATCGTCGAGGGACCGGGAGCCGGAACAAAGGCCGTCATCGACGCCGAGGAGGGCTACATCGCCGGCTCTCTGCCCGACGAGATCGCGGAGGCAGTTCTGGCCGATGCCGCCCAGCTCATGGAGGTGGAGCAAAACCGGACGCTCGACTACGACGACACGTCTGTCTACATCGAGACCGTGGCCCCTCAGCCCCAGCTCGTCATCATCGGGGCAGTACACACCGGCCAGGAGCTGGCCGCCTTGGCAGCCCGCCTCGGGTTCCGGGTGGTGGTGACCGACAGCCGTCCCGCCTTCACCAACGTCGAACGGTTTCCCGATGCGTCCGACGTCCTGGTCGGCTGGCCGGATGACGTGATGCCAAAGATCAACCTCGATCGCCGGACATACGTCGTGCTTCTGAGCCACGACGCCCGCTTCGAGGATCCGGTCCTGCCGTGGCTGCTCGCCAGCCCGGTGAAGTACATCGGAGCCATGGGTAGCCGGCGCACGTCCAAGATCCGGGCAGAACGGCTGGAGGCGGCCGGTTACGACGCCGACACGATCGCCCGCATACACGGGCCGGTGGGGCTCGACATCGGGGCGGAAACCCCGGGCGAGGTGGCGGTCTCGATCCTGGGAGAGATGATCCAGGTCCGCTACGGCCACGGCACCGGGCTGTCGCTGGCCGGCACCGAAGGCCGGATCCACGCCCAGCGCGCCGACGAGCCGGCTGACATCTGACGCCCGGTCAGAGCAGCCCGGCGGCTTCGAGGGCGGCCTCCCAGTTCCAGAACATCTTCTCCGATCCGACATCGGACGGATGCACGCCGTCGTGGAGATCGGCTGGTTCCACATTGTCCATCCACACCGCCACCACCCGGGCGTCGGGGGTGTCCATCTCGGCCGCCAGATTCCAGATGCCGTTGTTGAGCTCCGTGCGGTCGGAACCACAGGAGCCCGGGCACGTGATGATCTGGGCCACGAAGACGTCGACGTCGGGGTTGGCGTCGCGCAGATGGTCGATGGTGTCGCGAATCTCCTCCACGGTGGAGCCGGCGTCCTGGCCCTGCAGCAGGTCGTTGGTGCCGAGGTGAATGAGGGCCACCGCCGGGCGATGGGTGTCGGCGGCGGTGTCGACCTGAGGTGCGACCTCGTCGGCCCGCCAACCCCAATAAGCCTGGTGGTCCTGATCGAAATCACCGTCCTTCGCCGCTCCCCCAAAGACCCCCCACTTCGAGCCGACCAGGTCGACCCGGTCTCCATAGATCTGGGAGAGGTAGAACCGGTAGGTGTGGGCGACCGGATTGCCCTCGGTGATCGAGTCGCCGATCGCCATGATCGTGAGCGGCCCAGGCGGCGAGGCCGTCGTGGAGGTCGTGGAGCTGGTCGTGCTGGTCTCGATCGGCAGTGTCGTGGTCGGATACGGCGTGGTGAGGTCCGGTGCAGCCAGCACGCCGCCGACTGGAAGGAACGATGGGTAGCCGAACCAGCCGACCGTGTCGGCCGGTCCTGTGGCGTTGGTGTCGGACAGGTGATAGGCCGCCTCCGACGGCCGGAAGATCCCAACCGTCTCGGCCCCATCACCGTCCCAATCACCGATCAAGATCCGATCGGCCGGGTCGCCGTAGAAGAACTCGTTGTCGGCTGGGCCGCTGGTGTTGGATTGGCGCAGATAGGCATACCCGGTGCTTTGCCGGTACAGGCCGACGGTCGAGCGGCCATCGCCGTCGAAATCGCCGCTGAACGGGCGATCACCTGGATCTCCGAACACGTAGTCATAGTCGGCGAACCCGGTGCCGAGCGCGTTGCGAACGAAGACCCGGCCGCGGCGGTAGATCGCCAGAGTATCGCACCCATCGCCGTCCCAGTCACCCACCAGCGGAATGTCGCCGGCGAGGCCGAAGAAGAACTCCTGGTCCGCCACCCCGAACCCGTTGGCATTGCGTACATAGACGAAGCCATTGGAGGGCCGGTACATGCCCACCGTGTCGAAACCGTCGCAGTCCCAGTCTCCCAGCAGCGGCAGATCGCCGGGATCCCCATAGAAGAAGTGATGCTCACTGCCATCCGGATACCGGAGGTGCCATTCGCCGGAGGTCGGATCGAACAGGCCCACCCCGGCCCGCTCGGGATCAACCGCCCCATCAGCCGCCCGTACCCCCACACCCAACAACACCCCAGCCATGGCGCCAAGAGCCAGCAATCCAAGCACCAAGGACCCAAGCACGCGCGAACGCCACCCGGTTCTCGCCGGCACGACTAGTCCATGTTCCATGACCACACCTCTACCAACCGCACATCAAACCACCGGCCACAAGACGTCCGTGGGCAGCTCAACCAAAGGTCGAGCCAACCCACGTGTGCCACAGCCGAAGGCTGTCGTACTCGTGGGCGCTGACGGGCTCGAACCGCCGACCTCCTGCTTGTAAGGCAGGCGCTCTCCCAACTGAGCTAAGCGCCCGGATATTTCACGAGAACAGCAGGCAAGGTTAGCCCTGCCAGGGGCTAGCCCACTCAAGTCCACCGGCCGATGGGTCGATGAACTGGTACCCGCTACTGGTCAGGACTTATGGCACGCCGCCCCAATGACGGATGGGACCCCACGGTCAAGCAATACCTCGATGGAATCGGCCGATATCCCCTGCTCGAAGCCCACCAGGAGATCTCTCTGGCCAAGCTGATCCAGGAGGGAGAACAGGCCAAGGAGGCGGCGGCCGCCGGCGGTGACGGCAAACCGGCGGCCGAGCTCGAGCTCATCATGATCCGGGGCGAAGACGCCAAGGCCGAGTTCGTCCAGGCGAACCTGCGGCTGGTCGTCTCCATCGCCAAGCGCTACACGGCCAGTGGCCTGCCCTTCCTCGACCTGATCCAGGAAGGCAATCTCGGCCTCATCCGGGCCGTGGAGAAGTTCGATTGGACCAAAGGCTTCAAGTTCTCGACGTACGCCACCTGGTGGATCCGCCAGGCCATCAACCGGGCGATCGCCGACAAATCACGCACCATCCGAGCTCCGGTCCAGATCATCGACACCATTGCGCGGGTGCAGCAGGCCGAGACCTCCTTGTTCGCCAAGACGGGAGAAAAGCCCACAGTCGAGCAAATCGCCGAGGCCACCGGCATCGAGCCACAAAAAGTCTTGAATGCGATGCGGCTGGCGCCCGATCCCATCTCCATCCACGCCGAGGTGGGCGAAGACGGGGCCACCGTGGCCGACTTCATCGAAGACCACGAGTCCATCAGCCCGTTCGAGTTCGCCGCCGAGAACCACCGGCGCGACGCCATTCGGGCATTGCTCATCCGCCTCAACGAACGCGAACAGAAGGTCCTCACCCTCCGCTACGGGCTCGATGACGGCGTCCCCCGTACGCTTGACCAGGTGGGCCAGGCCTTCGACCTCACCCGGGAGCGCATTCGCCAGATCGAGGCGAAGGCTATGGCGAAACTCCGGCATCCCTCCAACCCGGGCGGACTGCAAACGATGCTGACGGTGACCGACTGACTCGTCAGTGCGATGTGTGCCGGACCCGGCTGTCGGGCATGAACCAGGAGTCGGCGTGGGCGAGTAACGCATCGCCCTCCGGCGGCCCCCAGCTTCCGGCCGGATAGGGCAGGGCCCGGGGCGGGTCATCCAGGATCGGTTGGTATAGCTTCCAGGCCTCTTCGACCTCGTCGGCCCGCACAAACAACGTCTGGTCACCGTTGACTACGTCGGCCAGCAGTGTCTCGTACGCCTCGGGAATGTGCCCGAAGGCCTCGTCGTAGCTGAAATGGAAGGGGATCGACTGCAGCTCCACCCCCGGCCCGGGCACCTTGACGTCGAAGTACAGCTCGAACCCTTCGTTGGGTTGCAGCTCGAGGCGCAGCACATCCGGCTTGAGGTCCTCCGCGTTCTCCAAACCGAACAGGGCGACCGGAGGCTCCCGATAGGTGACGGCGATCTGGGTGAGCCGCTCCGGGAAGCGCTTGCCGGTACGGAGATAAAACGGCACCCCCTGCCACCGCCACGAGTTGAGGCGGAGGCGCATGATCACGGCGGTTGGCGTGTTCGAGTCAGCGGGCACATCGGGGCCGTCTAGGTAGCCGGGCACTGCAGCTCCGTCGAGGACGCCGGCCTGGTACTGGCCGAAAACAACGTCTTCCCGGTCGATCGGGTGGATCGAACGGAGCACCTTCACCTTTTCGTCGCGTATGGAGTCGGCGGAGAAGTCAGCGGGTGGCTCCATCGCCACCAGGGTCAGCAGTTGGGTGAGGTGGTTCTGGATCATGTCACGCAGTGCGCCGGATTGGTCGTAGTAGCCCGCCCGCCCGTCGACCCCGAGGTCTTCGGCCACTGTGATCTCGACCACTGAGATCCGATCCCGATTCCAGGTCGACTCGAAAAGGTGGTTGGCAAACCGGAACACAAGGAGGTTCTGCACCGTTTCTTTGCCCAAATAATGGTCGATGCGGTAGATCTGGCTCTCGTCGAACACCTCGTGGACGTTGCGGTTGAGCTCCCGGGCCGATTCCAGGTCGTGCCCGATGGGTTTCTCGACCACCAGGCGGGCCCACCCGGGACCTGCGTCGAGACCGACCGAACCGAGACCGCGCACCACCGCCTCGAACGCCTGCGGCGGTATGGCGAGGTAGAACACCCGGTTGCCGGGCAGGCCATTCGCCTGCTCGATCGTCACGATCCGCTCCGCCAGGCCCTCAAACCCACCAGAGGCCTCGTCTGTGGCGGCGTAATGCACATTGGATTCAGCCCAATCGGTCGCCACCGAAACCCCCATGACCTCTTCCACCGCTTCGGCCGCCATCTTCCTGTACCCCGCCTCCTCCATCGGGCGCCGCCCCACCCCGAGCACATGACAGGGCACATCACCGGCGTGACGGACCATCCCGGCCAGCGCCGGTAACAACTTCCGACGGGCCAGGTCCCCCCGGCCGCCGAATATCACGAAGAGATGCGCGTCCATGGGTCAGGCCTCCCGCTTCACCGCGTGGCCCCCGAACTTGTTGCGCATGGCCGCCACCAGCCGGTAGCCATAGGAGAGTTCGTTGCGCGACTCGATCCGGGCGATGAGCGAGTGGGTGATGACCGGGGCAGGAACGTTCAGGTGGATCGCCTCGAAGACGGCCCACCGGCCTTCGCCGGAGTCGGGCACGAACGGAGCAATGCCGTCCATGGCGGGGTTCTCTTCCAACGCCTCGGCGGTCAGCTCCAGCAGCCAGCTCCGGATCACGCTCCCGTAGCGCCACACCTCGGTGATCTGATGGAGATCGAGATCGAACTCCTCTTTGGCCCGCATGATGTCGAACCCTTCGGCGAAGGCCTGCATCATGCCGTATTCGATTCCATTGTGGACCATCTTGACGAAATGTCCCGAGCCGACCGGGCCCATGTGACCCCAGCCCCTGTCGGCCGCCGGCGCCAGCGTCTCCAGGATCGGGGTCAGGCGGTTGACGGTGTCGTCCGCCCCACCCACCATCATCGAATAGCCCTCGGTGAGCCCCCACACACCTCCGCTGGTGCCCACGTCGACGAAGGAGATCCCGTGGGCTGCGAGGCTTGCGCCCCGCTCCATCGTGTGCTGGTAGTAGGAGTTCCCGCCGTCGACGATGGCATCACCTGGCTCCAGCAGGGGCGTGAGGGAGTCTACGACGGCCCCGACCACGTGCGCCGGCACCATGATCCACACGACCCGGGGGGTGGCCAACGCATCCACCAACTCTTCGACCGTGCCGGCGGTCGCTGCGTCCGAGGCCGCCACCCGGGCCATCGCCTCGGGGTCCCGGTCGTGGCCGACGACTTCGTGGCCGCCGTTCACGAGCCGCTCCGTCATGAAGGCGCCCATCTTGCCGAGCCCGATCATTCCTAGCTGCATGCTGCTCCTCTGCTGGCTGTGGTCATGTGTGGACTCCGACTGCGGCCAGGGCGGACCGCAGCTGGCTGGGATTCTGGTAGAGGATCGCCTGGATTCCCTGCTTCTGGGCCGCCTCGAGGTTCAGTTCCCGATCGTCGATGAACACGCACTCTTCCCCGCGCCGGCCGGTGATGTGGAGGGCCAGGCCGTAGATGGCCGGGTCCGGCTTCTTGACGCCGAGGTAGGACGAAGTGAGGAACGCATCGAAGCGCCCCCGCAGACCGAAATGGTCGAGGCGATGGTCGTTCAACTCGTGCGATTCGTTGTTCAGCGTCGCCAGGAAGTACCCACCCGTCGCCCGGAGCTCGTCGACCAATGCCAGCGCTTGCTCGTCGGGCACCGATTTGGATTTCATCGCTTCCCAGAAGTCGTCCCGCGAAAAGGGGCGTTCGTGGTGGAACACGACGGCATCGAGATAGCCGGCGAGGTCCAGATGACCGGTCTCGAAGGCATCACTGACCAGCTCGTGCCGTTCAGCCATCTCGTCCTGGTCCAGCCCAAAGGCCTCGGCCACAGCCCGCCGGCAATGGCGGTCCCATCCGTTGGTCCCCAGCACCCCACCGACATCGAAGAAGATGGCAGTGATGGTCACAGGTTCTGAAAGGTCTCCACCAGCGTCCGCATACCGGCCGCCCGGTCGCTTCCCAGATTGACGCGCAGAACCCGCCGGTCCCGATCGACCATGGCAGCGTGGTCGCCGTCGGCTTGCGCTCTTACCAGGCGGTTGAAGGTGTAGTCGGTCTCCGGTACCGCCAGCTCGTTCTCGGGCTCATCGACGAGCTGCAGGAACATGCCGTTGTTGGCGCCGCCTTTGTGAAGTTGCCCGGTGGAATGAAGGAAACGGGGACCGTAACCGGAGGTGGTGACACCGTGGGTGACCGAACGTATGGCACTGCGCAGTTGAGCGAGTTCTTCATCGAACCCATACGGAACGTAGGCCTGGATACCCACATAATCGCTGCTCTGGAAAGCCGACAGCCAACGGTCGATGGCCTCGTCGTCATCGGGGTGCACAGCGGGGATGTCCCCAACGCCGAGGTCTCCTGCCATCGCCTGTTTGGCGAGCTCCTTGGCCTGCTGCACGTTGGGCTGGTTGAAGGGGTTGATTCCGAGCACGGCCCCCGCCATCGCCGTCGCGAATTCGGCCCGGTACATCTCCTGTCCGAGGTCGTAGACATCGTGGGCGGTGACGGCCACTACCGGGGTCCCTTCTGCCGCCAGTTGCTCGACCAGGTCCGCATACGGATCGGCGTCTCCTTCCACGACGATGTGAAGGATCAGGCGGTCGTCGCCGTACTCGGACGGCCGACCGACGGGTTCGTCGGCCACCGGCACGATCCCAAGGTCCTCTTTCCCGGTCGACTCGGCCACGAGCTGTTCGACCCAAACCGGGAACGCCGACAGCGATTCGCTCACCAGGTAAGTCGCTTTGTCCCGGCCGGCCTGGGCGGCGCAGCCCATCACCGCCCCGAGTACCGCTCCGGGGTTGGCTTCGATCGGTGTCGACGGACCGCACGCACTCGCCATGATCCCGGCCCGCTGCAGCAACCGGCCCACGTCGACCCCGGTGAGGGCCGCCGGGACCAGGCCAAAAAAGGTGAAGGCCGAATAGCGGCCGCCGACATCGGGGGGCGTCAGGAAGACGTCGCGAAATCCCCGCTCGGAGGCCAGTTCGGCGAGCTGTGACCCGGGATCCGTGATTGCCACGAACTGCCGGCCCGGGGCTTCCATCACGTTCTCGGTCAAAGCCCAGAACGCTCGAAACAGGGAAAGCGTCTCCAGCGTGCCCCCCGACTTGGAGGAGATCACGTACAGGGTGGCGGCCGGGTCAACCTGTTTCGCCACGCGGGATACTTCGTCGGGATGGGTCGAATCGACCACGGTCAGCGCCGGAAAACCGGGTTGGGGACCAAACGTCGACAAATACACCTCAGAAGCGAGGCTGGACCCTCCCATTCCACATAGAACCACCTGGGTGATGCCATCGGCGATGGCGGACTGTGCCAGTTCTTCGAGACGTACGACCTCGGAGGGCATGCTCTCGGTGAGGCCGAGCCACCCGAGGCGGTCGCTGAGCTCGGGTTCGGGCTCGGCTTTCCACACGCGGTGATCCATCTCCCAGACCCGTCGCCCGGCATCGGACGCCGCCCACCGCGAGAGTTGATCGTCTACCGCCTCTGCCAGCGGGCCCAGTGTCAGTGATTGGGGATCAAGCAACCATGCCCCGCTTGGCCTCGATCGCCTCGAGCAGCTGGTCGAAGGCGGACGCGAACTTCTCCACACCCTCGGACAACAAGACGTCTGTCACATCGTCCATGTCGATTCCCAACGACGCCAGGAGCACCATGTTGGCCTTGGCCTCGGCGAGATCCGCTTCGATCGCGTCCCCGGTGACCTTGCCATGATCGCGAAACGCGTCCAGCGTTTTGGGAGGCACCGTGTTGACCGTGTTGTCGCCGATCAGCTCCTCGACATACATCACGTCGCGATATTCGGGATTCTTGGTCGACGTCGAAGCCCACAGCAGGCGTTGCGGCCGCGCTCCCCTGGCGGCCAGAGCCTTCCAACGGTCGGAGGAAAACGCCTCCTGGTAGATCTCGTAGGCGAGCTGGGAATTGGCGATCCCGATGCGGCCCCGCAACCCGAGTGCTTCGTCGGTTCCCACCTCCTCCAGCCGGCGGTCGACCTCGGTGTCGACCCGGCTGACGAAGAAGGAGGCAACGGAGGCCGTGTTCTCGGGGTGTTGGGAGCGCTCGAGGCCCGAGATATAGGCCTCGACCACGGACCGGTAGGCGTCGAGCGCGAAGATGAGCGTCACGTTGACGTTGATCCCGTCGCCGATCAGCTCTTCGATGGCCGCCATCCCCTCCGGTGTCGCCGGCACCTTGATCAACAGGTTGGGACGGTCGACCGCCTTCCACAGGCGCCGGGCCTCATCGATCGTGCCCACCGTGTCATGCGCCAGTTTCGGCGAGACCTCCAGGCTGACGAACCCGTCATTTCCGTTCGAGGCGTCGTATACAGGGCGCAACACATCGCAGGCGCGGGTGATGTCTTCGATTGCCAATGCTTCGAATATCGACTTCGGGTCGTCGGCGGAATCGGATTCGACCAGGGCCCGGATGTCTTCGTCGTAGAGGTCGGTGTCGGCGATGGCGGCTTCGAAAATCGAAGGATTGGAGGTCACCCCGCGCACGCCCTCGCCCACCAGCTTGGCGAGCTCGCCGCTGTCGAGCATGTCCCGCCGGATGTAGTCGAGCCAGATCGACTGTCCTTCGTCCAGCAGTTCACCGAGGGGTCCTTCAGATGCCCGTTGTTGATTCACTCTCCACCTCGCGTCCCGTCAACCCTGGAAATGGTCGACTTGTTCCCCGCGACGATAGCAACACGTGTCCAGGCTCCCCGCGCAATGGCACACCCCGGCGGTGCCCGGTAGGTTGTCCCAGAAGACGAGCTGGTCCCCGAGAGGTTCGACATGGCGCCCAATCCCGGTTCCGACGTCGTGAGCACGACGCAACTGACGCCGTTGTTGTTCCTGGAACGGACCGCTTCGGTGTATCCCGATCGAGCCGCCATCTCCTACCGGGGCTCCGCCACGACCTACGCCCAAATGGCTGTCGCCGCCACGCGGCTCGCCCGCGCCCTGCAGGCGTCCGGCATCGGTCCCGGCGACCGGGTCGCCTACCTGTGCCCCAACATCCCCGAGATGCTCATCGCCCACTTCGGGGTTCCGCTGGCCCAGGCGGTGCTGGTGGCGATCAACACGCGACTGTCGCCGGCCGAGATCGAGTACATCCTCAATCACAGCGGAGCCAAGATGCTGGTGGGCGACACGGGGCTGCTGGCCAAGCTCGAACCCATCCGCGACCAGCTGGCGACGGTCACCGAGATCGTGTCGATCGACGACGGTGGCGGGGACGCCAGGTTCGAGACGACCGAGATGGCCGACCTGCTGACCCGCGGCTCGGAGGAACCGCTGCCATGGCGCGTCGAATCCGAGTACCAGCCCATATCGATCAACTACACGTCCGGCACGACCGGGCGCCCCAAAGGGGTGCTGTATTCGCACCGGGGGGCGTATCTGAATGCGCTGGGCGAAATCATTCATTCCGCCCACACCCCCGACTCGGTCTATCTGTGGACGCTGCCCATGTTCCACTGCAACGGGTGGTGCACCACCTGGGCGCTGCCGGCCATCGGCGGCCTCAACGTCTGCCTGCGGGCGGTCGACTCGGGCGAGATCTGGCGCCTGATCAAGCAACAAGGGGTCACGCACCTCAACGCCGCTCCGACCGTGCTCATCGGGTTGGCCAACCACCCCGAGGCGGAGCCGGTGGCGGGGACGTTCGTGGTGACGACGGCCGGGGCGCCCCCCAGCCCAACGCTCATCGGGCAGATGGAATCGCTGGGAGCCCGCATGGTGCACATGTATGGCCTGACCGAGACCTACGGCCCGCACACGGTTTGTGAATGGCAGCCCGAATGGGGCGACCTTCCCCTCGAAGAACGTAGCCGCAAGATGGCCCGCCAGGGCGTGTCGTTCATCGGCGTCGACCCGATCCGAGTGGTGGATGAATCGATGGGGGACGTCGCCCGCAACGCAGAGGAGATGGGCGAGGTCGTGATGCGCGGCAACAACGTGATGCTGGGCTACTTCAACGACGCCGAGGCCACGGAGAAGGCCTTTGCCGGCGGGTATTTCCACTCGGGCGACGTCGGCGTCTGGCACGAGGACGGCTACATCGAGCTGCGGGACCGGTCCAAGGACATCATCATCTCGGGCGGTGAGAACATCTCAACCATCGAGGTCGAACAGGCCCTGGCCTCCCATCCGGACGTGCTGGAGGCGGCCGTGATCGCCGTGCCCCACGACAAGTGGGGTGAGCGGCCCAAGGCCTTTGTGGTGTTGAAGGAGAACGGCGAGGCCGACGGCGACAGCCTGATCGAGCACGTGCGATCCCGCCTGGCGCACTTCAAGGCGCCGGATGCAGTCGAGATCCTCACCGAACTGCCCAAGACTTCGACGGGAAAGGTGCAGAAGTACGTGCTGCGCGAAAAGGAGTGGGCCGGGCACGAACGCCGCATCAACTAGCTGCTGAGCGCTCCCTCGAGTGCATCCAGGAAGGTCTCGTTCTCCTCAGGAGTGCCTACCGTCACCCGAATCCACGATCCGACGCCGTAATTCCTGATGACGACCCCACGGGCGGCCAATCGACGAAACAACTCAGTGCCCTCGACCCCGGAGTCGAACCAAACGAAGTTCGCCTGGCTCGGCGCATACGCCAGGCCCAGGCCGGCGAGCCCCTGCTCGATCAGTTCGATGCCGGTCCTGTTGGCGGCCTGCCGGCCCGAAAGATCGTGTTCGAGAGAAGCGAGCGCCGCCACCTGGGCGGCGGTCGTGACCGTAAACGGCATCTGGGCCCGGCTGATGTTGGCCAGCGTCTCCGGGTGTCCAACGGCGTAACCGACCCGCAAGGCCGCCAACCCGTAGATCTTCGAGAAGGTTCGCAACACCAGCACATTCTGTTGCTCGACCGCTGACGCCGCCAATGATCGATAATCGTCGGCGGTGGCGTATTCGGCGTAGGCCTCGTCGACCACAACCAGTATCGAGGGGTCGACGGCGTCGACCAGGGCCCGGATGTCGGCGTGGGACCGATGGGTGCCAGTCGGATTGTTGGGGTTGCAGACATAGACGAGCGTGGTGTCCGGACGCACTGCCTCGACCAATGCGGCTGTATCCACCCGGTGGGCGCCGTCGAGCTCGACCCTGATCCCCTCCGCTCCTGCCAGCTTCGACAAGATGTCGTACAGGACGAACGAGGGCCACGGATACACGGCGGAGGTGCCCGGCCCCCCCACCGCCAGGGCGGCACATTGCAGGATGGCCGAGCTCCCGGCACCCGGGAATACATTGGTCGGTTGCACGCCGTGGCGACGTGCCAGGGCCTCTTTGAGTTGGCTCACCGTGTTGTCGGGATACCGGTTGGAATCCCCCACGACCCCGGCCACGGCGGCCGCCACCCCCGGGAACGGGCCCGCGGGTGATTCGTTGGAGGCCAGCTTGATGACCCGCTCCAGGCCATAATCGGCAGCGATCACCTCTGCCGGAACCCCGGGCCGGTAGCGCTCGATTTCGAGGAGGGACGGCCTGAACTGCGGGCCCGGTGTCGACATTCCGCCAGGTTACCGGCGCTCGATCCAGCCGTTTTCGACGGTGACCTCGCCGGCTGACTCGGCGTGGGCAATGAGTGTCAGCAGCTCGGGCACCGGCAGCGCCAGGCGCATTGCCAGGTCGTCAACCGAGCACCCGCCGGAGCCGACAGCCTCGGTCACGACGTGCACACTGACGGATCGCTCGGCAGCCGGCGGTGGGCCAAGCACGAACGAGAGGCCGGTGATGAGGTCCTCGATGTCGAGCACCGGAGCGGCCCCGTCTCGAATCAACATGTTGCATCCCCGGGAGGTATCGCGATCGATGTCACCCGGGACCGCGAACAGAGGACGGCCGTGGTCGAGTGCGTGGGCGGCGGTGATCAACGATCCGCCTTTGACCGGGGCCTCCACCACAACTACCGCCGAGGCCAGGCCCGAGATCACCCGGTTACGGGGAGGAAAGCGCCAACCGTCGGGACGGGTTCCGGGCGGGTATTCGGTCACCACCGCTCCCCCGTCCCGGATCAACGCTTGGGCCAGATCGGCGTGCTCGGCCGGGTAGACGAGGTCGAGTCCGGTTCCCAGCACCGCCACGCCAGGGATGGCTCCCGCCGCCAGACTCCCACGATGAGCGGCCCCATCGATCCCCCGGGCCAGCCCTGACACCACCGGCCATCCTGCCCCGGCCGACGCCCGCCCGATGGCACCGGCCACCTGCCGACCATACCCGGTGCAGGTACGGGTGCCGACCACCGCCACCATCGGCTCAGGAGGGATTGAGCCCTGCACAAACAAGACATCCGGGGCATCCGGCAGCTGCCCCAGTTGCGGAGGGTATTGCGGGTCTCCCAGCATCATCACCTGGTCGGGGGGCGTCGCCTCCAACAAACGCTGTTCCGACCAACCCAACACCTCCCGGGCGCCGGCCGGCAGCCGTACCCGTCCCCGGCGGGCAGCTGCCACCAGGT
>JBFIPU010000077.1:0-13584 GCA_041609995.1 Acidimicrobiia bacterium | reverse complement strand
GTTGATGTTGCGATCAAAGCGATGATTGCCGATGGCACGTTGGCTGAGATCCAGAAGAAGTGGTTCGGTTCCTGCATCCCGGTGCCCAGTGACATCAACGAGCCACCCCCCTACGAAACCAACCCGGCCGGCGACTGCGGATAAGAGGGCGTTGCAGAACCGGCGTGATTATCAGCGATCGAGGGGAGCCCGGCACAAAGGGCTCCTCTCGACTCGCCATGTGGGCGCGACCCGGGTGAGTGAGTCGGCTCCATGAGTGAGTGGGACTGGGCAGTGGTCGGCCGGTCCTGGAACCTGCTGATGGAAGGGACCAGGCTCACGCTCGGCCTCTTCGCCGCCGCCCTGGTGCTCGCCACGATTCTGGGGCTGATACTGGCGTTGATGCGGTTGTCACCGATCGCCCCATTGCGCTGGTTGTCGGCCGGCTATGTCTGGGCGTTCCGTGGGATTCCGGTCTTCGTCACGCTGCTGTTTGCATTCTTCGTTGCCCGGGATTTGCCCGGACTCGGCTGGTTGACGCCGGTGCAGGCAGGAATGCTCGGATTGGGGGTCGACGCCGCCGCCTACAAGGCTGAGATCATTCGGGCCGGGCTGTTATCCGTGGATCCCGGACAGCACGAGGCGTCCGAGGCTCTGGGTATGACCAAGGCCCACTACATGCGCCGGATCATCATTCCTCAAAGCATTCGTGTGATTGTGCCGACCTACATGAGCAACTCGATCCTCCTTCTCAAGGCCACGTCGGTAGCCGTGGGCATCGGGCTGGTCGAGTTGACGGGGATCACCCGCCAATTGTCGAACTCCACCTTCCGGACCGTCGAATTGTTCACCGCCGCTGCCGCGATCTATCTCGTACTGACGACCCTGCTGGTGGTGCCCCAGGAATACCTGGAGCGCCGCTTTGCGCTGAAGACCTAGGACGCCGATATGGATCTCGACCTCGTTTGGGAAGCGATCCCCTTGATTTGGAAGGGGGCGTCGACCACAGCGTCGCTGACCGCCTATGCGCTGGCGATCGGCACCTTGGGCGCATTGATCCTGGCCTTGATGCGACTCTCGCCCGTCAAGCCCTTGCGGTGGTTTGCGGCCGGTTTCGGATGGTTGTTCCGGGGGATCCCGCTGCTCATCTTGCTCTTCTTCGCGTTCTTTGCATTGCCCGACCTCAACCTCGGTTTCGTCGACGGCATCCTGCTGGATCCCTTCCCGGCGGCGGTCGTAGCATTGAGCGTATGGACCGCGGCCTACCAGGCGGAGGTCATCAGGTCCGGGATCATCGCAGTCGATCTGGGTCAGTCGGAGGCTTCCGAGGCGCTGGGCATGACCAAGGCTCATTACATGCGTCGCATCATCATCCCCCAGGGGATCCGAATCATGATTCCTCCCTATACCAGCAACGCCATGACCCTCCTCAAACAAACCTCACTCGCCACTCTCGTGACCGTGCCTGAAATGACACTTCTGACCCAACGCCTGTTCTCCAACGATTTTCAGTTTCGGGAACGGATCACTGCGCTGGCCCTCCTCTATTTGGCGATGACGACAGTGTTTGTGATCGTGCAGCAGTTGACCGAGCGAACGTTCCAGTTGAAGGTGTGACGATGGCCCTGGTGAATGTGACCGGCCTGCACAAGTCATTCGGCAAGACTGAGGTCCTGCGCGGGGTCGACTTCCAGGTGGAGCGCGGGGAGGTGGTGTCGATCATCGGCCCGTCGGGGTCGGGCAAGACCACCATGCTGCGATGCGTCAACCTGCTGGAACGTCCGACCGGAGGGCGTATCGAGGTCGACGGCCAAGTGTTGTGCGAAGAGCAGGCGAACGGGTCGATGAGCTTTGCCGACAAAGGCCAGATCCGCGAAGCGCGGGAGCACATCGGGATGGTATTCCAGCGCTTCAACCTCTTTCCCCACATGACGGCCGTGGAGAACATCATCGAGGCGCCGATGTCCGTGAAGGGCATTGACAAGGCCGAGGCCACCCAACGGGCCCACGAATTGCTCGACGCAGTCGGTCTCGGCCACAAAGGCGAATCGTATCCGACCCAGCTATCAGGTGGCCAACAGCAGCGGGTGGCAATTGCCCGGGCGTTGGCGATGGAACCCAAGCTCATGTTGTTCGACGAGGTGACATCTGCCGTCGATCCAGAGCTGGCCGGGGAGATACTGCTGGTGATGAAACGTCTGGCAGAACAAGGCATGACGATGTTGGTCGTTACCCATGAGATGGGATTCGCAGCCGAGGTGGGTGATCGCGTGCTGTTCATCGACCACGGCAAGATCGTCGAAGAAGGTCCCGCCGCCGAGGTGCTGAGCAACCCCGGCCACGAACGAACCAAAGCCTTCCTCCGTGCGGTTCTCGATCGCGCTCCGATGGAGGAGGAAGTGGCCGAGAGACTCTCGGACGACTTGCTCGTGAGGGGTGAGATGCTCGCGGACGGCGAAATGGAGAGCTGATGGATGTCACGTCGGTGTGGACCGACTTGTTGACGGATGCCGATCGTGCCGTGATAGCGAACGCCGGATACGGCAAGGCTCGAGGTCTGGGCGACTCACCGTTGCTGATGGTGATCGACTGCCAGTACAACTACATCGGCGCAGACGAGCCGGTGGAACAGCAGCAGGATCGATGGCCGGCGGGCGGGGGCGAGAAGGCGTGGGCTGCGGTTCGTGTCGCCGGCCGGCTGCTGGTGGCAGCCCGCGCCGCCGATGTGCCCGTGATTTACACGCGCAATGTGCAGAAGCGAACCGTGCGGTTCGATTCCTTTGCCGGCAAGTCCTCGTGGGACCACAGCAGCACCCTCGACGAATCGGCAGGGAGCCGCATCGTCGAGGAAATCGCACCGCAGGACGGTGACTTTGTGCTGGACAAGAGTTACGCCAGCGCGTTCTACGGGACACCGCTGGTCAACTACCTGGTGGGTCTGGGCACAGATACGCTGGCTATTGCCGGCGTGTCGACCAGCGGGTGTGTTCGTGCCACGGCTGTGGATGCGGTCAGCCGGGGATTCAAGGTGGCGGTGGTGGCCGACGCCGTCGCCGATCGGATCATTGCTTCGCACAAGATCGCCTTGTTGGACATGTGGATGAAGTACACCGATGTGATGGACTCGGCCTCGGTCATCGCTTATCTCGAACAGCTACCACACGGAGCCGCCTGATGGCCGATCTCGTGATCATCAACGGAACGGTTGTCATCCCGGGGGAAGAACCGCGGCCGGCCGATCTGTCGATTGCGAATGGCCTGATCGCCGGCATCCACGACCCGGGCGAGGCGCCCGTTGGCGTCGACATGATTGATGCCACCGGTCTGCATGTGATGCCGGGTGCGGTCGACCCGCATATTCACCTGGGCGGCTACCAACCGCTGGAGGTCGACACAGAGCCCGGGACCGGGTTGGCGGCGCTCGGCGGTGTGACAACGCTGGTGAACTATTTCAAACAGACCGGCTCGTATCTCGAGATGGCGCCTCGATACATAGAAACCTACGAGGCCAACGCCTACGTCGACAGCGCATTCCATTTTCAACTGTTGACCCAGCCCCACCTCACAGAACTGGCCGAGACCACTGAGCGTTTTGGAATCACGTCGTACAAGATCAACCTTTCGTGGAAAGGTCGAGAGAAGCAGGTGTTCGACAGCGACCGGCCCGTCGACAACGGGTGGGTGTGGTCGGTGATGGAGGCCATGAAGGACATCGACCCCGATCGCATGGTGCTCAACGTCCACTGCGAGAACTCAGAGCTGAAGAACGAGGCCAGGCGGCGAATCGCCGATGAGATGACCCCTGACCTGCTGTTCTATGAGCGGCTGGCCCCCGATTTCAGCGAGACCGACAGTGTGCTCGCCATGATGCTGTTGGCCCGACAAACCGGTGTCACCACCTACCTGGTACATCTCAGCGCCAAGCTGACCATGGAGGCCCTCACCCTGCCGTGGGCCCAGAATGAACGTCTGATCGGAGAGACTTGCCCGCATTATTTGATGCACACCGCCGATCAGGGCCCGGGGCTGTTGGCAACCGTCAGCCCGCCGATCCGACACCAGGAAGATCAAGACGCGTTGTGGGATGCCCTCGCCGATGGCCGGCTCGACACCGTCGGCAGCGATTCCAATCCGATCATGCGCGATTTCAAGATGGGCGATGGCGGTTTCTGGAACGTGAAGCCGGGGTTCGACGGCGTGGGGTTCATCGTTCCCTCCTTGTTGTCGGGTGGCCACCATGCACGGGGAATGTCCCTTGGTCGGATCGCACAGATCATGGCCGAGAATCCCGCCAGGATCTTTGGTCTCTACCCTCGCAAGGGAACCATTGCCGAGGGATCAGACGCCGACCTCGTGCTGGTCGATCTCGGGGCCGAGCACACGGTCGGAGATGAGGCGACCGCGGCGCATTCCGATTTCTCGATTTTCGAGGGGATGACGTTTCGTGGGTGGCCGGTGATGACCATCTTGCGCGGCGAGGTGATCGCCAGAGGTGGCGAGTTGACCGGCGCGCCCGGTCGGGGTCGGTATCTACCCCGCGAGATCTAGGCTGCAGCCATGGGAATGACGCTTGCCGAGAAGATCATTGCCCGCGCAGCCAGACGCGATTCGGTGCAGCCGGACGAAGTGCTGTGGGTTGATGTCGACATGGCGATGACCCACGATTCGAGTGGACCCCGGCGGTTCTGGCCGGCGCTCAAAGAACTCGGCGTGGGTGTGTGGGATCCGGACAGGCTCGTCATCGTGGCCGACCATTACGTACCGGCGGCTGATGTCGGGAGCGCGCGGATTCTCCAAACGACACGGGAATTCGTGGCCGAGTACGGGATCGAGCGGTTTCACGAAGCGGAGGGGATATCTCACACGCTGATGGTGGAAAAGGCCTACGTCCGCCCTGGGATGCTCTATGTGGGAGGCGATTCGCACAGCCTCACAGCCGGTGTGCTCGGCTGCCTGGCGGTGGGCGTCGGATCAACCGACATGCTCGGTATCGTGGCGACCGGCCGCATGTGGCTTCGGGTTCCGAAGACGATCAGGGTGGTGATCGAAGGGGACCTTGCGGCGGGCGTGACGGCCAAGGACATGATCCTGACCATCATCGGCGACCAGGGAATGGATGGTGGTTTGTACCGAGTGCTCGAGTTCGGCGGCGAGGCGGTGGCGGCCATGGGCGTCCTCGAGCGCAGCGTGCTCACAAACATGTGCGCCGAGATTGGTGCCAAGTCGGGGATTGTGCCGGCCGACGCGACCACGGTTGCCTACCTGGCGGACCTGGGGGTTGAGGTACCGGAAGGGCCCTTCTCCGACGTCGACGCCACCTTCGAGGCCACGTGGTCGTACGACGCCTCGCACATGGAACCGGTGGTGGCTCGACCTCACAAGCACGACGATGTCATTCGGGCGGCCGATGCCGGCCAGCCGGGCCTCAACCGCGCCTACATCGGCGCCTGCACCGGCGCCAAGTACAGCGACCTGGCCATGGCGGCCGATATTCTGGAAGGCAGGAAGGTGGCCAAAGGGGTGCTGCTCCAGGTTGCTCCGGCCTCCCGCGCCGCGCTGCAGCAGGCGATGGACACGGGCGTGGCCCAGATCCTGATGGAGGCGGGGGCGCACATCCTGTCCACCGGCTGCGGAGCATGCCCGGGCATCGGCAGCGGCGTCCTCGGGCCGGGAGAAGTATGCATTTCGACGACGAGCCGCAATGCCCGTGGGCGGATGGGAAGCCCGGACTCAGAGGTCTGGCTGGGGTCACCGTACACCGTGGCGGCAGCTGCCGTAGCGGGCAAGGTGATCGATCCGCGTGAACTCTTGAAGGTTCCGGCGTGACGATTATCGAGGGCAGAGTGTGGAAGTTCGGCGACAACGTCGATACCGACGTGATCGTGCCGGGAAAGTACCTGATCGGCGACCTGGACGAGATCGCGAACTACGTGATGGATGGAATTCGCCCCGGGTTCGCCGGGCTCGTCTCTCCCGGCGATGTGGTCGTCGGCGGCAAGAACTTCGGCACCGGTTCCAGCCGGGAAGTTGCGCCCCGGGCGATCCAGGCAGCGGGTATCTCGGCAATCGTCGCCGAGTCGTTTGCGCGTATCTTCTTTCGTAATTGCATCAACGTGGGCCTGATCCCCGTCGAATGCGCCACGGCCGGCGAAATCGCAGAAGGGCAGCACGTCCGGATCGACACAGAGCAGGGAGTGGTCAGGGTCATCGAGTCGGGCACCACCCATCGAGCGATCGGCCTGCCCCCGGAGGTCGGTGCGATTCTGGAGGCCGGTGGGCTCGAACCGCTTCTCAAACAGCAGATCGGAGGATCGCAGTGAGTGGAACGAACGGCGCAGCGCTGCGCGGGCTCATGGCCGATTCGGCTCCCGTGATCGCCCCCGGCGCCTTCAATGCTCTTTTCGCCCGCCTGATCGTCGAAGCAGGGTTCGGCGCTGTCTATCAGTCAGGTGCCGGGGTCGCCAACTCACTGTTGGGCCGTCCGGATCTGGGGATCGCAACCATGGACGAGATGGTGTTGGTGGCCGAACGCATTTGCGAAGCGGTCGATGTCCCGGTCATCGCCGATGGCGATACCGGTTATGGGGGCGTCCACAACGTTGCGCGCACGGTCACGAGGTATGAGCGAGCTGGCGTGGCGGCCATCCAGCTGGAAGATCAGGTGTTCCCGAAGAAGTGCGGTCATTTCGACGACAAAGAGGTTGTGCCCACGGGTGAGATGTTGGAGCGGATAGCGGCTGCCGTCGACGCCCGCTCCGGTCCAGACGGCATGCTGATCATTGCCCGGACCGATGCACGCGGACCGATCGGGCTGGGCGAGGCCATCAAACGTGCGCAGGCCTACGGGGAGGCCGGGGCCGATGTGCTGTTCGTCGAAGCCCCGAGGACGCGAGAAGAATTGCAGCAGATAGGAGCCGAACTCTCCGGCTGGCCGCTGATGGCCAACATGGTCGAGTTCGGAAAGACACCGCTGCTGCCGGCCGCCGAACTCCACACGCTCGGATATTCGCTGATCATCTACCCGGGCGCCGTGATGCGCACGATCGCAAACTCGGCCCGCCAGGTGCTTGCCGAGCTTCAGGACAAGGGCACCACCGCAGGATGGTTGGACAACATGGCCAGTTTCGACGAGGTGAACCGGGTTGTGGGTCTGGCCGACTCGAACCGGTGGGAGGCAGAAATCGCAATCCGGGCCACCGACGGTCCGTGAACCGTCTGTCGGCTGGATTCCGAAGCCTCATCGCGCTCGGTCTGGTCACGAGCGTCGTTCTGGGGGCTTGTGCCGATGACGAGCCGGGGGTTTCGCCGATCTTCAATGGTTGTGACGCCGGAGCCGAGTCCGTGATCGCGTTCCTACAACGAAGCCTGGACGACATCGGCGATGCCCAACCAGGGGAGCTCGGTGGCTATGAAGAGCGGTTTGATTACGGGGTCGCCGGGCTCCTGGCCAGAGCACAAGAAGTCCACTGCACCGAAGAAGGATTCAACGACGCGATCATCGCCCGGGTAGATGATTTGGAACCACGCGGTCCGGCCGGAGAACGGCTGATCGACGATGTATCCCGCATCGGGCTGGGTTCCTCTGACGAAGACCGGGGCGGTCCGCTGCGTTTGCCTGGCTCATGAACCGTCGGCGGGGCTTTCCCTGTTCGCCTCACGTACTTCGGTGAGCACGTAGAACTTGAAGTCGCTCCGCCCTTCGGGGCTCCGCTCGGGCGGGATCGGGTTTTCGACAAACCATTGCACGTATCTTTCATAGGCCGCCTTGTCGGCGAAATGCAGTTCCGCGATTGCATAAAAGGTCTCTGGTTTGTCCATGACGGGAGTTCCCGCGCTCGTGGTTTCGATGGGCCGGATCACGTTGTTGAACACGACTTTGTCCAGGTGCGGGTTGGCCAGCAGGTCGGGATAGTGAACGTCCCAGAGCCACGCCTGATATTCGGATTCGGTCAGGTCTTCGACAATGTTGTAACCCAGTATTGCCTTGACCATGGGCCCTGCAGTTATCGGCGTCTCCTTGGACGACTCGACCCGCATCCTACGAGTGCGCCGTCCCGCGATGTTGATAGGTCGGGATGATGAACCACCCGATCTGTGTCACCTGCGGCGTCCAGCACGATGCTCAGGACGACGGCCGCAAGATATGCGAGGACGACCGCCAATACGTGGCCTGGGCCGGTCAACAGTGGCGGACGCTCGACCAGATGCGGGGCGACGGTTATCGGAATCGGATCGAGGAGATCGAGACCGATCGCTGGGGGATCGGCACCGAACCCCGATTCTCGATCGGCCAACGAAACTTTGCTGGTGCGGACCGGAACCGGAATCGTTCTTTGGGACCCGGTGAGCTGCCTCGACGACGAGACAGTGGCAACAATCGGCGACCTCGGGGGCGTTCAGGCAATCTCGGCGTCCCATCCCCACTTCTATGGTGCGATCGTCGAGTGGAGCCATGCATTTGATGGGGCTTCCATTCCTCTCCCCGAGGCGGATCGATTCTGGGTGTGGAGGACCGACGCCGCCTATGTCTGCTATCAGGATCTGGTGTCACCGGTACCCGGCGTTTCCTCGTTCGCTGTCGTGGACATTTCGACGGCAGCGCTGTGCTGCACTGGCCGGCGGGTGCCGGTGGAAAGGGTGCGTTGCTCACGGGAGACACCATCCAGGTCGTCCTGGACCGGCGCTTTGCCGGCTTCATGCGCTCATACCCGAACCTGATTCGACTCGAGCCCGGGGCGATCCAACACCTATTGGCCACCATTGCGCCGTTTCGCTATGACCGCGTGTACGGGGGGTGGTGGGGCCGCATTATCGCGTCCGACGCCCCGCGTGCTGTAAGGGTTGCGGCCGACCGATACGTGAGGTGGTCGAGCGGGTCCTAGCCGACGGACGGCGTCGGGCGGGCCACGAAACGTCCAGTGGCTGCTCCCACAACATTGCCGTTGTCGAGGATCTGGTTGCCCCGCAGGAAGGCATGTTTGACCCGACCGGTCAGTTCGTGTCCCTCGAAGGGTGTGTAGCCCTGTGTTGACTCCGACTCGGCGGCCCGGACGACGAAGGTCTCGTGCGGGTCGACGATCGCCAGATCGGCGTCATAGCCGACCTCGATCGTCCCTTTGTTCAGAAGCCCAAAGCGCTGGGCGGGATTCCACGAAAGCAGTTCGGCGATCCGTCCGTACGGGAGCCCGCGTTTGTGCCCTTCGCTCAACACGCCCGACAACAGGTACTCGGTGCCGCCAAAACCGGCCTTGGCCAGGAACACGTCGTCGGGGTGCTCGGCGTTGAGCTTGAGTTCGGGGCGGCAGCATGCGTGGTCGCTCACCACCCAATCGACGTGTCCCTCGAGAACTGCCTGCCAGAGCGCTTCGACATCCTCGCGAGGTCGAATGGGCGGGTTCACTTTCCCATACGTGCCATTGGCCGTTTCGATGTCGGCCAGCAGGTGGCCGACGGTGACCTCGCGTCGGAAGTCGACATGCGGGTAGGAAGATGCCATCAGCATCGCCGACTCCATCGCCTTGGCCGAGCTCAAATGCAGGAGATTGATGTTGACGCACTCTGTTTCGTGGGCCAGATAGGCGGCGATGGCGATGGCGAGACCCTCGGAGTGGGGTGGCCGGGAGGCCGAGTAGGCAGCCAGACCCGTGAGCGGTCCCGCTTCCACGATCTTCGAGTAGGCGGTCATGATCTCGGCTGTCTCGCAATGAAGGGAACAAGAGATGTAGTCCGCCTTGTCCGGGTACTTCTCCATCGCCTGTTTGATCCCGCGCATGATGAACTCAAAGTGGGCGTAGTCGTAGCGTTCGCCGGGTGGGGTCATGAGGAATGAAGCCTGATCATCCGACCGCCCGTGGAGCCCGTGCCCACCGTAAAACATGTAGATCTTGAACGACGGCACGCCATGGCGATCGATCAGCTCCGGGATCTCGTCGATGTGCATGCTCTGGATGGGCGAGAGGTGGAAGCCGTAGTCGACATGAGCGCGCCCATCGGTGAGAGCCCGGACTTCGGGGAAGAAATCCGCATACGGCCCTCCTTTGTTGAGGTAGTACTGGCCGGTGCGCATGTAGCTGATGCCGGTTGTCACGCCGCCCAGCGCGGAGGCACGGCTTTCGGTGCTGATGTCTTCCGACAACTCGTTGTAGATGCCGAAATGCATGTGGGCATCCACGACTCCGGGAAAGGCCAGCAGGCCGCCGGCGTCGAAGACCTCTTTGGTTCCCGAGGGGTCGATGGTGTTTGACAGTGCGGCGAACCTGCCATCGGTGATTCCGATATCCAGGCGTTCGGGGTCGGCGAGGCCGGGTCGCACGACCTCTGCCCCCTTCACAACCAGATCAAACACCGGAGCTCCGTTCGTCGATGCCCAATCGTACTGTCGCCCCATAATGGCTGTCCGATCTTGGCGGCCCGGGTCGCTGTGACAAGTTCACTTGACACAGACGCAACGATGGTGCATACTTTCTGTGTAAAGATCACTTGACAGAAAGACAAGAGGAGACGACACGTGACCGAGCCGATCAAGCGGGCATGGAAAGGCCATTGGGTGGCCACCGAACGAGACCGGAAGAATCAACGGCTGATCGTGATCTGGACGCTCGCTTGGGTGATTCCGTTTCTCGTCGCCGACGCAGTCATCGACAACGGTTGGATCGAGAACGATCTCGCAACGTATGCAATCGTATCGGTGGTAACGCTCATCGGGGTGGCGGTGCTGTTCGCCTTCGGGCGATTCCTGCGTCAGGCCGACGAGCTCATGCGCAAAATCCAGCTCGATGCCCTCGCTCTCACCGTGGGTGTCGGGATTGTCGCCGGATTCAGCTACACGCTGCTTGCAGGCGCAGGCCTGGTTGACCAGGCGGAAGCGATGACGCTGGTCATGATCATGACGATCACCTATGTCGTCGGTGTCATCGCCGGGTACCGCCGCTACGCCTGAGTGCTGTCGTGAAAAACCGCCTCAAAGTGCTGCGGGCCGAACGAGATTGGACCCAGGCTCGCCTGGCCGAAGCTCTCGAAGTTTCCCGTCAAACCGTCAACGCCATCGAGACGGGCAAATTCGATCCCAGCCTCCCACTCGCCTTCAAGATCGCAGTTCTCTTCGAGATGCGGATCGAGGACATCTTCGACCCCGACGGCTCCGGCGACTAGATCGGATTGGCCCAGTCGGGGTCGTCGAAGCGTTGGATCTCGACGAGGTACCCGTCGGGGTCACGCACGAACGCGTTGTAGATCGAGAAGCGCTCGTTGTGAGCCGGTGCTTTCTCCAGCTCCAACCCGGCGGTTGTGATCCGATCACAAAACACGTCGACGTCGGGGCGGACCAAGGTGATGACGACCCCCGCCGGGGTGGTGGGTCGGTCGTTGCTGCTGCAAACACCAAGAAACCCGGCGGCCGACACCTGGTAGATGCGGCACGTGGGCTGCACGGTGACGAGCGGCAACCCCAGCACACCCCGGTAGAAGGCATCGGAGGCCTCGGCGTCGTCCACGTAGATGAAGGTGATGAGTGCCTCGTTCATGTCTTCTCCGCCCTACTGGCCAGAAACGCACCGGCGGATACCACCAGCACCCCTGCCAGGGCAATGGGGGCGACCGACTCACCGCGGAACGCCACGCCGAGAGCGATTGCAACCACCGGAATCAGGTAGGTGGTCGTCGACATCCGCGCAGCCCCCGCCCGGCCGGCCAAAGTGGCGGCCAGCGACCGGGCGATGCCGGTTCCGAGAATCCCGAGAATGATGACCGCCCCCACAGAGGCGAACGTGAACTCCGAGTCGCTCCAGGTGGCGATACCGATCGGCAGCAGTATGACGGTGGAGAGGATCAACGCCCACATGGTCACCGCCGGGCCGCCGTAACGCTGCTGGAGGGGGACGAGCAGGTTCCCGCTGATTCCGTATCCGACAATGGCGATCAACACCAGCGTCACGCCGGTGGGGGCCGCGTCCGCCCCCTGCAGCGATGGCAAGGTCATCAGCACAATGCCGCCGAAACCGAGCAGGATGCCGATGGTCTGCGCCGCTCCGGGCAGTCGGCGCAACATGAAGGAGGCGACGGTGAGGCTCATCAGCGGGGCGGCGCTGGTCAGCATGCCGGCCACGGCCGAGTCCAGTTCTGTTTCGGCTATGGCGAACAGCAGAGCGGGGGCGGCGTTGCCGAAGAATGCCACGGCCGCGATCCGTCCCCAATCTTCTCGCTCAATGGATCTGCGGGCCCGCTTGTAGCCGGCCAGTCCCACCACCCCGAGCGCCACCCGTCCGAAGGCGACGACACCGGGGGCCAGCGAATCGACCCCGATGGCGATCCACAGAAACGCCGATCCCCAGATGAGCCCGATGAGACCCGTCAGCCCCCACTCGGCCGGCCCGTAAGCGGCGGGGCGGCTGCCGACGTTGGTGAGGGGGCGGGCCATCGTGGCGATCCTACGCCGCAGTACGCCCCACCGGGGCCGATGGGATGTTTGAGAAACCGGCGAGTGGGTAATAGGAGGGTACGACACAAGCAAGCAGAGAGGAGTCAGCAATGGACACGAATTACGACACTGCTCGCGACACCGATTATGACTGGAACGACCGCCTTCAGGATGAGGGCTCTTGGAATCAGATCAAGGGCAAGATCCGCGAAGAGTGGGCCGAATTGACCGACCAAGAACTCGAAGAGGCCCGTGGCAACTGGGAACAGTTCAAGGGCTTCTTGCAGGAGAAGACCGGCGAAACCGCCGACACGATTGAGCGGAAGCTCGACGAGGTCTTCTAACCAACAGATCTTCCCCGCCGCATCCTCCAAAGCACCATGTGGATGCGACCCAGCTGGATGCAGATGACCGGCTCCCCTGTGGGCCGGTCATCCGCGTCGAGACGGCCGTTGGGTGTCGCCTGGTGGTTAGTGTCGGCTCATGGCCGAAACGTCGTCACCTGCCCGAAGTGTCATCGGCGTCATCGCCGCCCTGGCCTTGATCGTCGGACTCGGTTCGTGCGGCCTCGGAGGCCTGGATTACCTCGAGGATTTCCGAGTGTGGCCCGCCTACTTGCCCCCCGGGGTCGAAGTGGAGGGGTTGTGTCCGGCCGAGAACCTGCTCGTGATCAGTTCGTTGGGCGACGCTCGCGGCTCGGAGCCTCCGACGGTTGTCATCCAGATGATCTCTACCGGTCAAGCGATTAACCATTCGGACATTCCTTCCGAACTGGGCCGGTCGATACGGGACGCTCCTCCCGAGAACGCGTTGACGCCAACCGAGGTGCGACGGCGCGACGGCTTCACCTGGCAGCACATACCCGGCTACGCCGAACACGTGGCAACGGGGGTGGCCTGGCAGGAGGGCCCCAATCTCTTCGTCGTGGAGGGTGTCGGGTTGGATCTCGCCGAGGTGCAGCTGATCGCCGAGGGCCTCGAACCGTCCTTTTCTCGTTGGATCGGGTGCGTCTAGCGGTCAGGTGCCCGTGGCGGGATGTCGCTCATACGAGGGATGGCTCCCATCGACTCTTCTACCGCTTGGACATGGCGGACGCATTCGGAGATGAGGTCGACGAGCGCGTCCCGGTTCAGGTCGGAGAGGCGTTTGAAGTGGACGGTCGATTTCGAGGACTGGTGCGGTCCCAGCCG
>JBFIPU010000076.1:0-13633 GCA_041609995.1 Acidimicrobiia bacterium | reverse complement strand
TTGCTGGAAGAAGGCCCTCGCCCCCTCCCCCGTCTCCCACATCGCCAGCGCGTAGAAGGCTGACCCGTTCTCGGCGTACCAGGCGCGATGGAAGCGACAACCGTGCAGCACGGCACTCGCCTGCATCTCAGCGGTGATCCAAGGAAGCCGTTTCTCGTAGAGGTCGCGAGCTGATTGCCCAATCGGGCGTCGGGCACGGCACGTGAAAGAGAACCACATGACTCTCCGATGAAAACCTACCGGAAACATGGCAGCGTCGGTCCAGTTCCTCCGACTTCTCCGACGGATGAGCCCAACTACTCCTTGACGTAGGGCTGACCGTCGGCAGCCGGAGGCCGGGACTTTCCGACCAGGCCGGCCACCACGATGATCGTGACGATGTACGGTGCCATCAGCAGGAACTCGGACGGGATGGGTGTTCCCAGGGTGCCGAGCTTGATCTGCATCGAGTCGGCAAACCCGAAGATGAGGGCGGCCGCCAGTGCGCCCACCGGATGCCACCGTCCGAAGATCATCGCCGCCAGCCCGATGAACCCGCGGCCGGCCGTCATGTTCTCGTCGAACTGCCCGACCGATCCGATCGTGAAATAGGCTCCGCCGAAACCGGCCACCATTCCCGAGAGCAGCACCGACCGGTAGCGCACCTTGAAAACGTTGATCCCCAGGGTGTCGGCGGCTTTGGGGTGCTCTCCCACCGCACGCGCCCGCAGCCCCCACCGCGTGCGGAACAGGGCAAACGTTGTCACCGCGGTGACGATCAGGGCGGCGTATACGAACAGGTTCTGGTCGAAGAACATGGAGCCGATCACCGGGATGTCGGCCAGCAGAGGTATGCGAATCGGGGACAAGATCGGTGCCGCGTTGAGTTGCGGGTTCTCGACGAGGATCTGCGCGGTGAGGAAGTTGGTCATGCCGAGCACGAAGATGTTGATGACGACGCCCGCGATGATCTGGTCGACCCGGTACCGGATGGAGAGCACGCCCAGCGCCAAGGAGAGGAGGCCACCGGTGACGGTGGCGGCGAGGATTCCGGCGGTGGCACCCCACAACGACCCGAACAGCGCACCGGAGAAGGCCCCACCGAGCAGCATTCCTTCGATGCCGATGTTGATGATGGCCACCCGCTCGGACAGAACCCCCGATAGCGCCCCAAAGAGGATCGGCACCGCCCGTTTGGCGCTTTCCTGCAGCATGCCGGCCAGGTTGAAAGACTGCCCGGCGGCCGACCACGCCAGGAACGCGAGGATAAACAGGCCGAGCGCGATCGCGAGCACGACGTTGACGCGTTGACCGAATCCACGCGAGAGCTGATAGCCGCCGAAGAAGGCCAGCACCGCCGCCACCAGAAAGCCAAGGGCGGAGGCCGGGACACCGATTCCGATGTTGGAGGCGAGGTCGCGGGTCACCACGAAGGTGGCCGTCCCTTCGCTGCCCACGCCGAAGGCATAGGCCGCCAGGGCCGCCAGCAACAGCATCGCGATACCAATAGCCCGGCCGCGGGCGATCTCGGTCCGGCTCTGCAGGGCGAGGGTCATGTCGACCACCCCTGGGTGACGCGGGCCGCCTCAGCCCGGGTCTTGACGCGGTAGATCCCGCGGATCAGCGCCGGGGCCGCGATGAAGACGATGATGAGCGCCTGAATCACGGTGACGATGTCAATGCCGATGTCGGTCACCACCTGCATGCGTTGCCCTCCGGCGATCAGTGCGCCAAACAGCAGCCCGGACAGCACGACGCCGGCGGGATGGGAACGCCCGAGCAGGGCAAGGGCGATGGCGTCGAAGCCGATCACGCCGGCGAAACCGGGGCTGGCTCGCCCAAGCGTTCCCGCCACCTGGTCGGCTCCCGCCAACCCTGCGAACGCCCCCGACAACGCCATGATCGCCACGTAGAGCCAGACGACGTTCATTCCCCCATACCGGGCGGCGTCCGGGTTGGCCCCCACCGCCCGGAACTCGAAGCCCAGCGTCGACCGGTTCAGGATCCACCACAGTGCCACGGCTGCGATCAAGGCGATGATGATGCCGATGTGGAGGCGGAGCCGGGGGTCGTCGAAGAGCGGAGCCAGGATCTTGGGATACCTGGCACTGGCGAGCACGTTCTTCGAGATCGGGTCGGCACGCCCTTCGAGCTGGAAAAAGGGCCGGGTGAGGGCGTAGTCCACCAATCTCAGAGCCACGAAGTTGAGCATGATCGTGGTGATCACCTCGTGGGCCCCGGTCTTTGCCCGCAGAAAACCGGGTATGGCTCCGAAGAACGCACCCCCGACAAAACCGGCGAGGACGGCGAGCGGCACATGGATGATGGCCGGCAGGTCGAACGCGAATCCCACCCACAGGGTCAGCATCCCGCCCATCAAGATCTGACCGTTGGCTCCGATGTTGAAGAGCCCGGCCTGGAATCCCGCCGCCACCGCCAGCCCCGCCAGAATCAGGGGCGTGGCCCGGGTGAGCGTCTCCGAGATCGGCCGGACTCCGAAGAAGGCGCCTTCGGCCAGGGCGAAATAGGCATTGCCGATGACCCGCGCCGACTCCGCCAGTGCTTCCCCCGGACTGCTGAACCAGAGCGTGAACCGGTCCACGTCCGCAAACGCAATGATGATGGCGCCGATGACCAGCGCCGAGAAGATCGAGAGCAGCGGCGTGAGGACGGCAGTGCGCCAGTCGAGCGTCGCACCGGTGAGCTCAGGAACGCTCAAGCGCTCCGGTTCGATGACCTCGGGCTCGACGTCCGGACCGGATCCCTCGATGCTCATGGGGCCGACCCGGCCATGTAGAGGCCCAGTTCGGCGTTGGTGGTCGTCTCGGGGGTCTTTTCGGCCACCACCTTTCCTTCGAACATGACCAGGATGCGGTCGCTCAATGCCATGATCTCGTCGAGCTCGGCCGAGACGATCAAGATGGCGGCCCCCAGGTCGCGTTCTTCCACGATGCGCTCGTGGATGTATTCGATCGAGCCGACGTCCAGTCCTCGCGTGGGCTGTGAGGCCACGGCCAACCGCACATCGCGCGAGAACTCGCGTCCCACGATCACTTTCTGCTGGTTCCCTCCCGACAAGTTTCCGGCCAGGACCTCGGTAGAAGGAGTCCGAACGTCGTAATCCTTGACCAGCTTCTCCGCGAACGCGCGCGCCGCCGACCAGTCCATGACGATCCCGCTCGAATAGGGCTCGTCGTAGTAGCCGTCGAGCACGGCGTTTTCGGTGATGGTGAACCGAAGCACCAGCCCGCTCCGCTGCCGGTCTTCGGGAACGTGGGCGACGTCGGCGTCGTGTATTTCACGGGGTGTGGCAGTGGTGATGTCCTGGCCGTCCATCAGAACCCGTCCACCGGTGATCTCACGCAGCCCGGTGATGGCCTGGACCAGCTCGGTTTGTCCGTTGCCTTGCACGCCGGCGATGCCCACGATCTCGCCGGCCCGGACCGTGAAGCTGACGTCGTCGACCGCCGGACGGCCGCGTTCGTCGAGGACGACCATGTTCTCGATCACCAGCACGTCTTCACCGGGCTGGGAGGGGGTCTTGTCGACCGTCAGATCAACGGGCCGTCCGACCATCAACTCTGCCAGCTGCTCGGCGGTGAGGTCCGACGGCCGGGCCTCACCGACGATCTCGCCCCGCCGCAAGACGGCCACCCGGTCGGCGATGGCCTGGATCTCCTTGAGCTTGTGCGTGATGAAGATGATGCCCTTGCCGTCGCTTTGCAGCTGGCGCACGATCTCGAAGAAGTCTTCGACCTCCTGGGGAGTGAGGACGGCGGTGGGCTCGTCGAAGACCAGGATCTCGGCGTCGCGGAACAGCACTTTGATGATCTCCACTCGCTGCTGGATGCCGATCGGCAGCGTTTCCGTGATGGCGTCCGGGTCGACATCGAGGCTGTAGCGGGCCGAGATCTCTTCGACGTCGCGGCGTGCCTCGTCCATGTCGAGGACCCCGCCCGGCCCCGAGGTCGGTTCGACGCCGAGCACGACATTCTCGGCGACGGTGAACACCGGGACCAGCATGAAGTGCTGATGAACCATCCCGATGCCGGCGGCGATCGCATCGCCGGGAGAATGGAAATGGACGACTTCGCCGTCGATGAGGATCTCACCGGCTGTGGCCGAGTAGAGCCCATAGAGGATGTTCATCAGGGTCGACTTGCCGGCTCCGTTTTCCCCCAGAAGCCCGAGAATCTCGCCTGAGTCAATGGTGAGGTTGACGTCGTTGTTGGCGATGACGCCGGGGAACTCCTTGGTGATGCCGCGCAGCTCCAGATGCATGAGGGCGAGCCTAGCGTTTCGCGATCTCGCGGTCTAAAAGGATTCGGGCCCGCCACCGGACTGTCGGCGATGGGCCGAACGGTAGCCCTAGCGACCCGGAGCCCGCTTCCACTCGAGGGGCGTCTGCTGGTTCAATCGGAGACCGAAGCCAGGTATTCGCCGAGCCATTGCTCGTCGATGTCGCCGAACGGTTCTGCGACACCCGGCAACGTCCAGATGTGCAGCATTTCATGCGTGATGGGGATGTTGATCGCCCCGGCCGGGCACGATCCGAAGGGAGACTGCAGCCCCACGATTCCGGGCGGAAACACGCCCAGGCACACGTGGTCGTGGGCATGCCATACCGTGAGCGGCCCGCCGACCCGGGGGCCCGCCTGGCCGATCTCGTCCATCTCGAACATGGCTCCGAGGAGCACCGGCGTGTCGCCCGCCATCGCATACACGAGCGTTTCCGGGTATTCGGGGTCCAGCATCCGGCCGTCCTGCTTCATGGCCTCGTTCGTCGCGTGAAAGTCGGTGCCGAACATGCCTTCCACGTCGTAACCGGCCGCGGCTGCCACCGCCGGGTCGGAGTACTTGTCCAGGGCCGCTACGGTTTCCTCGTACAAGTGCAGGGCCCGGGCTTCCTCCGCCGCCGTCGGATCGCGGTCCTCGCCGCCCGGAAGCAGTACGCCGGGCGGCGGAGTCTCGCCGAGATGATGGCCGCCATCACCACTCGCCATGGCGCCGATCCAGCCACCGGTGGCGGTAACGATCAACAAACCGACCACGGCCCCCGATCGCATCCACGCCCGGATGCTGCCGCCCCCGGCCGACAACACCAGCGTGGCATAGGCGGTGATTTCGATCAGCTTGGTGAGCAAACCGAGTTGGTCGGGAGCTTCTCCGGCGATAGAGGAGGCTGCATACGCGAGGATCGATCCCAGCAGGATCCATCTGGATGCCCGCTCCGGCGCCGTGCCCTGCAGTAGCCGATAGGAGAGCCACCCCAGCAGCCCGGTTCCGACGAGGTAGGCGACGGTGTACGGGGATGGTTCGTGTCCGAGCACCAGGCCGAGGTGGATGAGGGCTGAGGTCGACACGAGCCAGAGGACGAATCGCCGCTGCACATCGAGCGCCTCGTAGCGGCGGTACCAGCATCGCTCTCCACATGCCAGGTGGCGGTGGCTCCGTTGATTGACCCACAACAACGCCAGCGGTGCCACGGCCAGGAACAGGAACGCGATGACATGTTCCGGGATCACGGCGTACATCGGGCTGCCGAGGTAGGAGCCGGGATCCACCGTGGTGATCACTTCATTGCCATGGGCGAGGATGGTCATCGGACTGCTCCTTCCAGGCTGACATCAGCCGGTTGTTCGGAGATTGTCGAAGGGGGTGTGTCGCCTCCGCTTTCGAATTCCGCTCGCACCTGCGGCCGTTTCAACAGTCGGAAGATGGCGACGGGAACGATGATCCGGGTCACGATCGGCACCAGCTCGAGCGTCCGGTCCGCCAGGGCCAGCGCCAGCGCCATGTCGAAGGCGGCCCAGATCAGGAAGCCGACCTGCATCACCCGGGCGAAGCGCCGGGCACCGTCGGACCGGCGGCGTAGTCCTCCGGCGGCCAACACGAGCCCGACGGCCAGGGCCCCGTTGAGAAGCACCAGGAGCGCGCCAGAAGGCCCGAATGCCAATGTGGAGACCAGCGCCTCGAGGGTGGAGACGGATGCGATGCCGGCTTGCATCAGCAGTAGCACTGCCACGATGTCGACTGAGGTTGGTTGCTTGTTCGTATCCATGCCCCCAGCATCGAACCCGCTCGTGACAGCCACATTGGGTCCAGATGAGAATCCGGTGAGAACTCAGCCCGCTTGCAAAGCCGGCAGCACGACCTCGAATGCCGCGCCGCCGCCGGGATGATTGGCCGCCGCAATGCTCCCACCGTGGGCGCGGGCGATCTCACGCGCGATGGCCAGGCCCAGCCCGGCGCCCTCGGGATTCCGGCTCGGGTCCGCTTGATAGAAACGATCGAAGACGCGCTCGATCTCCTCGGTTGCGAGACCGGGACCGTGGTCGCGCACGGTCAGTGTGACCTGGTCGGCCGCATTCACGACCGAGATCTCGATCGGCTTCCCCCCGTGTCGCTCGGCGTTTTCGACCAGAATCACGATCAGCCGCCGGAGGGCTTCGGGGTCGCCCTCCACCTCGGCCGGTACGCCGGGATGGACGGTGACCGCGTTGTTTCTGCCGACGGTCTCTCGCACGAGATCGGCTAGGTCGAGCGGGCGTCGGTCGGGAGCCAGTTCGACGTCGCTGCGGGCGAGGGCCAGCAGGTCATTGACCAGCGTTGTCATGCGTGCCGCCTCGGCCTCGATCTCCTCGATCGCCTCCTGGCGGTCTTGTGTACTTGCGTCTCGCTTCTCGCGCAGGAAGCCGGCGTTGTTTCGAATGGTGGTCAAAGGGCTCCGCAACTCGTGGGACGCATCGGCCACGAACTGTTTCTGCCGCTGGAGAGATTGGGTGAGCTCGCCCCGGGCCGTCTGGAGGCGAGTCAGCATCGCGTTGAAACTCCTCGTCAATGCACCCACCTCGTCACGGGCTTCTGTGGGAGGCAGCCGGCGGGACAGGTCACCCGTTGCTCCGATTTCGTCGGTGGTGGTGGCCAGCTCCCGCAATGGGCGCAGCGCCCGCCCGCTGACGATCCAGCCGGCCGCTCCTGCGACGAGGAGGGTGATGATCACCGACACCACGATCAGTCCTCGCAGCCCGTCCAGCTGTTCCTGGATGAAGGCGGTGGACTGAGCTGCCAGGGCCACCCCCTGGCGGCCGAGGTCGTTGCGCTCCCAGCGTCGCGCCTGCACATGGATCATGACGTCGTCCCCGATGGCGTACGTCGCCTCCGATGCACCTTGCTGGAGCGCCTCGACCACCACGGCGGCCGGAATCGGCGGCGGGGTTCCTTCGAAGCGGGCAGTGGAGTAGAGAGGGATCCCGGCCTCGTCGAGGATCATGATGAAGGTCTCGGTGCTCGTCGAGAGATCAACGAGGGCTGGTGGGGACGAGGGCACCAGCGCGTCGGGTGCCGCCTCGTTGATGTTGGCAGCCGCCTCGTCGGCCACGGAGCCGAGGGCCATTGCCTGGTCGGCGGGAGCCGTCCGCTCCGCCAACCAGGCGAGAGTGGAACCGAATACAACAGTGGCGGCCACGACGACCACCGCTCCGAACAAGGTCAGGCGGAGGCGGATTTTCACGGCGCCCTCAGTACGTAGCCGGCGCCGCGAACCGTTTGGATGAGCTGTGGTGCACCGGCGTCGGCCAGTTTTTGACGAACGTAGCGGATGTAGACGTCGACGACGTTGCTGGAGGTATCGGCATCCAGGTCCCAAACCGCCTGGCGGATGCGGCTGCGGGAGAGGACGATCCGCGGGTTGGTCATGAAGTATTCGAGGAGTCGGAATTCGAGCGCCGTCAGATCGATGGGAATCGCCTGCCAGCGCACCTCCATGGTCGGGACGTTCATCACGAGCGCGTCGAACTCGAGCAGGCCTTCGGCGGCCGGGCGCACCCTCCGCAGAAGCGAGTGCACCCGGGCAATCAGCTCCTCGTACGCGAATGGCTTTGTCAGGTAGTCGTCGGCCCCCCGCTCGAGCCCGGTGACGCGATCGCGCACTGCGTCTCGCGCCGTCAGCATCAGCACCGCTACGTCGTCTCCTCCCCGCCGCAACCGCTCCACCACCTCGAATCCATCCAGACCGGGCATCATCACGTCGAGGACGATCAGATCGGGGTTGAGTTCGGCTGCTGCGATGAGGGTCTCACGGCCGGTGCCCGAGACGTGGACTTCGTATCCCTCATACGAAAGGGCCCGCCGGATGGAGGCGGCGATCTTCTGGTCGTCGTCGGCAACGAGGATTCGGTAGCTCATGTGCTCATGATGTCATCGGTTGATGAGGAGACGATGAGAAGCACCTTTGATGCACGAAGCCCCCTCCGAGGGAGGGGGCTTCGTACGTATATCTCTGTCGGCTGTGACTAGCTGACCGAGATCGATCCGTCGATGATGCCGGCCTGAATGTCCTCGATCTCCTTCTTGAGCTCGTCAGGTACGTCGCTGTCGAAGTCGTGGAAGGAAGCAATGCCCACGCCCTCGTTGGCGAGCGTCCCGATGTACAGGCTGTTGTCGAACGTCCCGTCCTCGACCGCCTGGGCCGCCGCGAAGACGGCGTTGTCGATGCGCTTGAGCACGGACGTCAAGTACACCGAGCTGTTCGCCGCGTCTGCTTCGAAGGCATCGCTGTCGACGCCGATGACCTTCAGCCGGTCGGTCCCCAGCTCCGAGGCGAGGGCGGCCGAGCCCTGCCCGACTGGACCGGCGACCGGCATGATGATGTCGGCGCCCTCGTCGACCTGGTTTTGGGCAAAGGCCCGTCCGTCGTCGAGGCTCTCGAAGTTACCGGTGAACGCACCGTCGGTGCCGTCCCAGCCGATGACCTCGACATTGGTCCCTTTCTGCTGGTTGTAGTAGTTGACCCCTGCCAGATAGCCGTCCATGAAGATGGTCACCGGTGGGATGTTGATACCGCCGAACGTACCGACCTTGCCCGTTTGGGTCATGCCGGCCGCCAGATAGCCAACCAGGAATGCGGCTTCGTCGGTGTTGAACACCAGGCCCTTCAGGTTCTCCGGAGGAGCGTCGTACGCAAAGTCGACGATGGCGAACGGCGTGTCGGGGTTCTCCGTGGCGCCCGCCAGCGTGGCATCTCCGAGCAGGAAGCCGATCGTCGTGATCAGGTCGCAGCCCTCGTCCACAAACGAGTTGATGTTGACCGCATAGTCGGTTTCGGCCTGCGACTCCAGGAACTGGCTGTTCCAGCCGAGCTCTGATGTGCGCTGGGCACCTTCCCAGGCCGTGGCGTTGAAGCTCTTGTCATCGATACCGCCGACGTCGGTGACCTGGCAAATCGTCTTCGCGTCCGAACCCGATGTGTCACCTCCGCAAGCGGCGGCTACGAGGGCGAGAATCGCGACGAGCGCTGTCAAGCCTCGAGATCGTCTCAGCATGGTTTCTCCTCAATTAGAAAACGACAACCTGCACCTGGCAGGTGTTGGCGGGCAGTCTAACCGTCCAGTACCACTGGTTCACTCCCGGTCGGAATCAGGTATATGGCCGGTAAAGAGAGCATGGTCACCAGCCCTTTGATGACGATATTGAGCATGATGATCTCGAATAACGTGGCCCCTCCGACGGTGCCGGCGAACGCAATGAATGCGAACACAACCGAATCGACAGGCAAGGCAACGGCGTTGGAGCTGAGTACGCGTCCCCACTGGAGGCGGTCACCCATGCGATCAACCCAGCGCTGGTACACCTCGCCGTCGATCAACTCGGAGATCACCTCCGCCACAATCGAGGCGATCACGATTCGGATCACCGGCGACAGCACCTCCCCGAACGCGGTCTGGGGACCGGCTTCTGCTGCTCCTTCGATGGTGGCCGACAGCCAGAAGACGCCCGCCATCACGAGATTGATGGCGGCCGCGGCAAAGATCAGCGCCTGCGCCACCTTCTTCCCTCCCAGCTTGTGGACAAGATCGCGAATCGTGAAGGTGAACGGATAGACCAGCGTTCCGGCGTCGACGGCGTACCCGAAGACCGAGATGATCCTGAGGCTGGCGATATCGGCCATCATCTGAGCGGCAACGTAGGCGCCAGAGATGATGGCCAGAGTGGCCGCCGAGCGTTTCATTGCCTAGTTGGCGGGTTCGACGACGCGTCCGACGAACTGGACGTCGGCCAGGGCCAACTCGTCGAACGGGAGCTGGTCACCGACCGGCTCGGCCGGATAGGTCGACGTGATGTCGATCACCACCCGGTTGGTCCCGACGGTGCTCACCGGAACGACCTGGCTGCCTGAGCGATCGTCGAGCACCGCAGACGTGAAGTTGCCGTCATCGAAGGCGATGCGAACGCCTTCGATGCGGTAATTGCGCTTGAACCGTGTTTGGTCCGGAATGTTGAAGAACTCGATGGACTCGATGGCGACGGTGTCTTCGAAGAAGAATGTGAGGGTAGCACCCTGTCCCGCCAGGCTCCGGTCTTGCCATTCGGTGGTCGGATCGCCATCGCGCAGGTTGGCGGCCGGGTAATCCTCGAGCTGGGAGTTGGCCACCACGCGGTCGGGAACGATGACGGTGGCCAGCTGGGATGGCGGTAGGAGGGTCGTGGTCGAGGAGGTCGAGGTGGCCCCTGCTTCTTCGGTGGTCTGGTCCGGGGAATCATCGCCCGAGATGACGTTCCACAACAGCGCCAGCAAGGCCACGATGACGATGACCGAGGCCATTACGATGAGCGCCCGGGTTCCGGCTGTTGTGCGCACCATCGGTTGGGGGGCCACCGGCATCTGGCTCTTGGAGACCCGGGCCCCGCACTCGACGCAGTGTCGGGCATCGGGGTGATTGGCCGTCCCGCACGACGGGCACGAGATCGGCTTGACCGTCAGGAGCTCGTCCTCCGCGGGCGCTGCCACGTCCACCGGGGATTCGTCGGTGAGCTCGAAGGGCTCGAACAAGTCGTCAATGTCATCGAAGTCGGCCACAAACATCCTCAGCGTTGCGGGTTCCGGGTCATTCTGCCACGCAATCGTACGCTGTCGAGTGTTCTCTCTTCGTGTCACAGTGGCGGCGTACGTTGTCGGCATGTCCTACCGATGCCTTCATTGTCGTTACGAGAGCCCCAAGTGGATGGGGTTCTGTCCGCGTTGCCGGCGTAGTGATCCGCTCGTCGAGCCGGATGTGGCTCGACCGGCGGTTGTGAAGGCGGGCCTTCAGTCCGGCTCGGGGGCGAGCCGTACCGAGACGGGGATTGCCGAGGTCGACCGGGTGCTGGGTGGCGGGATGGTCACCGGTTCGGTGATTCTGGTCGGGGGTGAGCCCGGAGTCGGCAAATCCACGCTCCTGGACCAGGTGGCCGCGAAGGTGGCCTCGGCGGGCTCCCGGGTTCTGCTGGCGTCGGCGGAAGAATCCGTGGGTCAAGTGGGTTTGCGGCAGCGCCGGTTGGGCGTGGACGGTTGTGGGGTCGACCTGCTCTCGTCCTCGGACATCGACCTCGTCGTCGACGAGGCCCTCGACTACGACGTGCTGATCATCGATTCGATCCAGACCGTGGCGGCAGGCGGCGTGTCCGGCAGCCCCGGCAGTGTCGCCCAGGTGCGGGCGTGCGCCGAACGGGCCGTGCGGGCGGCCAAACAGACCGGCCTGACCGTGATCCTGGTCGGGCACATCACCAAGGAAGGGTCGCTCGCCGGTCCCAAGACGCTGGAGCACGTGGTCGACGTCGTGCTCTACGTCGAATCCGACCAGGGGCTGGATCTACGGATCTTGAGAAGCATGAAGAATCGCTTCGGTGGGGTGTGGGCGACCGGTGTATTCGAGATGACCGAACGCGGGCTCGTCGAGGTCCCCGATCCCTCCCGTGTCACCCTCGACCGCAGGAATGGAAACCTTCCGGGCTCCGTCATCATGCCCGCCATCATGGGCCGGCGTTGTGTGCTGAATGAGGTCCAGGCGCTGGTCGTCCCGTGCCACGATCAGATGGCTCCGCGACGAAGCACCACCGGCGCGTCGGCCGAACGGGTGCACCAGATCCTGGCCGTTCTCGATCGACGCGGAGGATTGTCGCTGTCGCGCTCAGAGGTCTACGTGTCGGTAATGGGCGGGATACGGGTCCAGGATCCGGCAACCGACCTGGCAATCGCCGCCGCCATCGTGTCGTCGCGGCTCACCGCCGCCCTTCCCCGGATTGCCGCCTTCGGCGAAGTCGGCTTGACGGGGGAAGTCAGACCGGCACCGCAGGCCGACACGCGGGTAGCCGAGTGTCACAGGCTCGGAATCGAGACGGTGCTCGCCAATCCCACGATTCGCGATGTGGCCGGACTCATCCAGGCCATAACCGGCCTGACAGACCACGAAAACGAAGTGTCGCCGGTGCCACGGGATCGGGAAGTCGATGGGATAAGCTCCCTCGATGCCCGAGCTCCTGTACGAATCCTTGGCTGAGCTGCTGCCGAGGCTCGCCCCCGGCACTCCGCTTCGGGAAGGTATCGAGTTGATCATCCAGCAGGAGTCCGGGGCTCTGGTCGTTCTCGGTTGGAACCGTCATGTCGCCAAGATCTGCAGCGGTGGGTTCTCACTGGAAGACGTGGCCTATAGCCCCGAGCGACTGGCCGAGCTGACGAAAATGGACGGGGCAATCGTGGTCGACATGGAGGCGGCCGAGATCCTGCTCGCCAATGTTCACCTCAACCCCGATGCTTCGATACCGACTGCCGAGACCGGCACCAGGCACCGGACAGCCGAAAGGGTGGCGGTTCAGACCGGGGCTCCCGTGATCGCCGTATCGGAAGGCCGGCGCCTGGCGACCGTGTACAACGGTGATCTGAAGGACGAGCTCGAGAGCCCGATTGCCTTGTTGCCGCGTGCGAACGAGGCGATCCACACCATGGAGAGGTTTCGCCGCAGGCTCGATGAAGCCGAGCACATGTTGGAAAGGCTCGAGGTCAACGACGCCGTCACCTACCGCACAGTGGTCTTGTTCCTGCAACGAGCGGAGCTGCTGCGGCGGCTTTACCAGGAGGCCAGCCGTATGGCGGTCGCGTTGGGAGGCGAAGGCCGACTCATCGAGCTGCAAGCCGACGACACGGTGGCGGGCGTCACCGATCTCGCCAACCTGGTCTTGGCCGACTACGTCCGGGCGCGCGGGGGCCGTACCGTGACACTGGACGCCCTCGCTCCGCTTTCGACCGAGGATCTATATGACGCGGAACAAGTGGCGGCGGCGCTCCACTTCGAGGATTTGGACGACATGGCGCGGGCCAAGGGCTGGCGGGTTTTGGCAGGGATTCCACGGCTCCCGGAGAACATCAGGAAAGCCCTCGTCACCCGGTTCAAGTCGGTTCCGCGGCTGCTGCGGGCGTCGGTGGCCGAGCTGTCCGCGATGGAGGGAATCGGCAAGGCCCGCGCCAAACAGATCCACCGCTACCTCCAGAATCTGCGGAAGTCGCTTACCACCTTTGCCGACACCGAGGACGGCTGAGGGGTCGCCAGTCCTCCCCCACCCGCAAAGTTTTCTTTCGGCCCGGCTACACTCCGGCGCCCTCATGGCAACCAATAAATCCAGTTCAACCAGCGCGCGCAAGAAGACCACTACCGCCGCCAAGAAGCCTGCGGCCAAGAAGCCTGCGGCCAAGAAGCCTGCGGCCAAGAAGCCTGCGGCCAAGAAGCCTGCGGCGAAGAAGCCTGCGGCGAAGAAGCCTGCGGCGAAGAAGCCTGCGGCGAAGAAGCCTGCGGCGAAGAAGCCTGCGGCGAAGAAGCCTGCGGCGAAGAAGCCTGCGGCC
>JBFIPU010000075.1:0-14056 GCA_041609995.1 Acidimicrobiia bacterium | reverse complement strand
GGCTGACGGCAGCTACCAGATTGCCGCCTGGTCGTGGGACACGAGCAACAACATCTCACCCATGCACAGCACCACCTTTACGGTGGGGTAGGAGAGCGGTAACCGTTGTTCTCGGCAGGGGGGTCTGGTTCGCGCGCATGTTCGCCCTTCCTCCCGGGATTACGATCGAGCCCGCAATCCACCCAGATCGTGATACTTCTCGCGGACGAGCCACCGCGTCTGCCAGTTCATCGACTGAAATTCCCGCGTTCGGCGCATCCCGGCTATCCAAACCCATCAGTTACCACTCAGACCTCGGCCCGACGAGGGGACCGCTCGTTCAGGTCCAGGTCACTTCGGCCACCGAAACCAACTCGGAAAACCCTTTGAGCGAGATGTCCCGTTCGTTGATGGATTCGACCATTGGATTGAGGGTGTGCAGAAACTCGCTGGTGGCCAGAATCAGTCCGGGGCCGGCGTTGCTACAGATCCTGGCGGTCTTGTGCACGTTCTCGCCCGCCAGGCTGCTGCCCACTGCCGTCGCCTCTCCGGCGTGCAGTCCGATACGTATCTCGGGGGCGAAACCCTGTTCGACCCGCTGCTCGTGGAGGCGGCGTTGGATGTCGATTGCGCAGGTCACTGCCGAGTTGGTGTCGTCGAACGCCGCAAACAGCCCGTCTCCGGTGTTCTCGATCTCCTGGCCCCCATTGGCCCCGATCAAAGCCCGGAGCGTTCGATGGTGCCAGCGGAGCAGCTGCTCCCAGGCGGCATCGCCGATCACGTTGATGAGCGCTGTCGAATCGACGATGTCGGTGAACATCATGCCCGCCGTGGTTCGCTCGCCACTCTCGTCGGCCCGTTGCATGATGGCCGCCTGGCGGGCGTCTTCGACTGCTCCGAGATCCTCGAACGCAGCGCGAGCCGCCGAGATCTCCAAATCGGCCGCCTCGGCCGAGCCGAGGCCGCGATAGGCACGGGCCAGCGAGATACGCGACCTGGCGGCCAGATATGGGAATCCGTTGCGCCGCCATAGCTCGATGGCCTGGCGGAGATGGGTGACGGCAGTGTCGAAGTCGTCGCGGTAGAGCGCCACCAGGCCTTGTGATCGGGCCGCGTACGCCTGCAGCGCCGGCGTCTCGTAGTCCCGGGCGATCGTCACCAGTTCGTCGACGGCCAGCTGTGCCCCCGCCTCATCGCCGACGGCCAGGCTTGCCTCGACCTGAGTGGGAAGCATCCTTGCTCGTTTCAGCGGTGGCGCGGTCAACTTCAGTGCTTGCTTGATGAGCTTCTCGGCGGCGCTGCTTTTGCCCAGAGCGAGCTCGAGGTCCGCCAGTCCCGGCTGCGGATCGCGGCCCAGGGCATGGGCCTTTTGAAAGGAGTCCCGGGCGGCATCCAGGTCACCCAGGTGGAACCGGATCTCGCCGATTTCGTAGAACGCCTCCCCCGCAAAGTCGACGAAGTTGCCGAGCTCCCGCGAGGCGCGGGTCGCCTCTTCCTCCGCCAGATCCCACTCGCCCCGGAGCCGCATGATCTCTGCCCGATGAACCCGACACACGCCGGGAAAGCCTCCATTGTGTCCGGCCCGCTCGCACCAGCGTTTTGCAGCATCGCTCCAATCTCCCGCGCGCTGGTAGTCGGCGAGCTGCTCGCAGATGTCGATCATGTTGCAGTAGATCTTGCCGGTATAGAGCGAGCCCAGTTCCCCGCTCACCGCTGCGACCATCGCCTCATCCATCAATGCCATGCCACCTTCGATGTCACCCCGGGCGGCCCGGATGCGACCCTGGTCGTGGAGTGTCAACGCCTGCAGGTCCCGGCTTCCCTGGCGTGCTGCGATCTCATAGGCCCCGTCCGCCAGCTCTTGAGCGCGCTCCAGATCTCCGTCGTCTTCGAAGGCCAGGACGGCCAACATCCTTTGCAGGTAGCCATGTTCTACCTGCTCGTCATACCGCTCCAGCAATCGCTCGGCGGTGTGTACCCATCCCATTCCCTGGGCCATCTCAGTCAGGTGGAAGTGACCCTCCGCGATGTCAAGGGCAACACGGGCGGCCTCGGGCTCGCGCCCTTCATTGATGTATCCGGCGTAGGCCCGCTCCCGGGCCTCGATGCAGGCCTCTGCGTCGCCCAGCCAGAACGCAGCTCGTCCCATTTCCACAAAAGCATCGGGATCCAGCGATTGGTGGGCGGCGGCGTCGTTGAATAGCTCGAGTGCGCGCGGCCAGTCGTTGTCACGGGCGGCGTCCAGGGCCTGGTCGACCAGGCCTCGCGTTGCCTGGGGCATGGTGATTTCGAATCTACACGCCCAACGGGGGGCCGGACCGCCTGCCGGAAACGCGCTCAGTGCACCGCCACCGAGCCGATCACCGAGCGGGGGTCGGCGGCGCCCCGGGCGGTAGCGTTCGATATCTCGATCATGTGGGCATGGCCGTAGTGTTCGTCGTGGTGCCGTCGCGTCCGGTGGCCGCTGTCCTGGATCTCATCCCAGGCGTCGGGCGCCGCCTCCTCGAACGCCACAGCCAAGGAGGCGGGGTTTTCCCAGGTGTCGAAACCCATCGTGTCGCTCGGCGCCAGCACCCACCGTGGCGCGTTGATGGCATCGGCCGGCGGCTGACCGCCATGGAGAACCCGGGCCAGCAACTGAAGGAGGATCTGCGGCTGGCTGTCTCCACCCATGGTTCCCAGGATCATCCGGAGCGCTCCGCCCGGTGAGGTGACGAGTGCCGGAGACAGTGTGTGGCGGGGCCGGCGCCCTGGCAGGTATTCGGCGGGGTGGCCATCTTCGAGAGAGAAGCCAATGCCCCGGTTGTGCAAGAACACCCCGATCTCAGGCACCGTCATGCGGGCACCGAACCCGTTGGCATTGGAATTGATGAGCGAGACACCCATGCCTTCGGCGTCCAGAGCGGCGAGGTAGATCGTGCCGCCACCGGCGTAGGTGTCGTCGAGTGCGACGGCCCGGTCGGGGCGGATCTGGTCCCGGCGCGGTCCGAGGCGGTCTGCAGAGAGCAGCCCGGCGCCGTCCGCCCCATCGTGCAGGACGGCGTCCCGATCAAAACCTGCCAGGCGGGCCGATTCGACCAGGAGGTGAACCCAGTCGGCCTCGTCGGCGGAGGTCGGCAGCTCCAGCCCGGAGGCAATCCAGGCGCTCGCCAACGTCAGGTAGCCCTGCGAGTTCGGCGGTGCCGTCCACAACATGTGGTCCCACGCCTCGAGGGAGATGGGTTCCACCCAGTCCGCCTGGACTGTTGCCAGGTCGCTTTCGGAGAAGAGGCCGGCCCCGACGCGAATCAACCCCCGACCGAACTCGCCCTCGTACCACGCCTCGCGACCGCCGGCCGCGATCCGCTCGAGGGATCGGGCGATCCCTTCCCGGCGCACCAGAGGACCCATGTTTCGGAACGGCTCGGCCCCCGGCACCCGGGCGATCAACGGAGCGTCCTCCAAGAGAAGCGGCGAGGGCGCGAAGCCACTCCTGGCCAGCTCGACCGCCGGAGCCAGCACCTCGGCCACTGACAGCCTTCCGTAGCGTTCCAGCAGGGCCAGCCAGCCGTCGACGCAGCCAGGCACAGTGACAGCCCGCACGTCGTGGAAGGGAGGCATGTGGCTGTGGCCTTCAGATCGGAGCTGAGCCGAGTCCGCACCGGATCCGGCCCTCCCTGAGGCATTGAGGCACACCGGTGTCCGACCCGGCTCATACACGAGGGTCCACAGGTCTCCCCCTATCCCACACATGTGCTGGGCTGTGACGGTGAGTACGGCGCTGGCCGCCACTGCCGCGTCGACGGCAGTGCCGCCATCGCGCAAGATCGTCGCGCCGGCCCGGGAGGCCAGGTCGTCAACGGATGCGACCAGGCCGGCCGAGCTATCTGCTGAGAATGCCACCTACCCGCCGATCGTCGATGACATCAGCCTATAACGGACTAACGCTGCTCGTTTCGGCGAACTTGGAAGCGGGAGGCGAGGATGACGAGCGAGCTTCCGAAGATGAGTAACAGCATCGAAGCCGTGAACACCACATCGGAGTTGTAGCCGGTCGCCGGGAGAATGTCACCGGCGATGGCGATGTCCACCCCGGGCGATGCCAGTGCGGGCACCACGGTGATGGGACCGCTCTGGCCGCCGGCGGGTGCGATGATGGTTCCTCCGGCGGGGGCGACCGGGACGATTCGGTACGTTCCCGGCGGAACCGAGCTGAACGCATAGCGACCGTCGGCGTCGGTAGTCGTGGTAGCAACGCCGGCTCCGGTCGTGATGTCGATCAGGTTGACCACGACTCCCGAAAGGGGCGGCTCCCCCGGATCCTGTAGGCCGTTGCTGTTGGTGTCGTTGAAGGCCATGCCACCGGAGATCGACCCGTTGCTGGTGTCGAGGGTGTAGATGCCCAGGTCCCAGCGGGTGTCGTTCTCGCCGGGTTCGAGGGTGGTGGCCGCGCTCATCGCGGTGTTGACGTCGGCGTCGGAGTCAACCGAGTCGTCGATGCCGGCGTCGCGGGGTGAGATCGAGTAGGCGGCCGGGACGGTGAACGTGAGTTGGTAGACACCCGGTGTCAGGTCGGTGAAGGAGTATCCGCCGGCGCCGTCGGTGACCGTCGTTGCCACGGTGGTTCCGGCGCCGTCCTCCAGCGTCACGGTGATGCCGGGCACGCCCGGCTCCCCCGGATCCTGGATGCCGTCCTGGTCGGTGTCGAACCAGACCCGGTCGCCGATGGAGGACAGGCTGCTCGCGAAAATGCCGAGGTCCCAGCTCAGATCGTTTTCACCCGGATCGAGGCTGGTGGCGATCGTCATGTTGGTGGCGGGGTCGACGTCGGAATCGGCGCTGTCGTCGGTCCCGGCGTCCAGGGGCGAGACGGTGAAGCCGACCGGAATCGTGAAGGTCAGCCGGTAGTCGCCCGGGGCCAGGTTGTCGAATGCGTAGGCACCGTTGGCATCGGTGGCGGTCGTGGCGACCGGCGTGAGGTCGGCGAGGGTGAGCGCCACCGTGATCCCCGAGACACCCGGTTCACCGGCATCCTGGATGCCGTCCTGGTCGGTGTCGAACCACACCCGGTCACCGATCGAGGCGACCGCACCCACCGCCACCGAGGCGATGTCGTGGTCGTCTTCATCTGCCACCCCGGGGTCGTCGATCTCGTCATCGATGGTCGGGTCGTTGCCCTGCACCGAGTCGGCGATGGAGTCGACGTCGTCACCGTCGTCATTGGAGATCTCGGCCTGGTTCGTCAGCAGGCTCCCGGTGAAGCCGGGATCGACCGTGAGAACGATGGTGGACGTGACCGAGGCTGCCGGAGCGACGGGCGCGGCCAGCGTGACCGTGGGGGTAGGCCCGGCCGTCCAAGCGGGGTTCTTGGCCGGGTCGAACGTGAAGCCGGGCTGGACGTAATTGCTGATCTCGATACCGCCCGCCAGGGCCCCTCCCTGATTGAACACTTCGATAACGAAGGGAACGTCGCTGCCGGGGACAGCCGGACCGGTATACGTGGGATCCACTGTCAGGCGCAGAGCCAGGTCGTAGAACGGTGTGAAGCCAAAATCGAAAGTGTGGTCGTTGGCACCAGACAAGCCGGTTGTGATCACGAGGCCAGGTCCGCCGCCAGGCAGGATGGCGCCATCGGAGTCGTTGAGGTCGGTCCCGGCCGGTGAGTCTTGAGTGGTGAGCGCCAATCCGCTCAGCGGCGCGCCCGACAGGCGCAACTCATACGTGGTCTCGGGCCTGACCCCGTCACCGGATCCGAAGTAGTAGTGGCCGGAGGCGTCGGTGGCCGTCGAGGCCACGAGCGCTCCACTCACGGCATCGAAGAGATCGACGGTCACGCCAGCGAGGGGCGATTCCCCCGGATCCTGTAGCCCGTCGCCATCATCATCGAGCCAGACGTAGTTGCCGATCTCGATGGGAGCTGCCGCGCACACCGCGTGCAGATCACCCAGGCCATTGGACTTGGCGAAGGTAGGACTGAAATCACCGTCGGTATCGAAGATGCGATACGCCTGGGTACGAGCCCCGGTTGCGTTGTCCAACCAGATGATGCCGCCGTCGTTGTAGAAGTTGGTGATGAAGATCGGATCCCACGCCACGGTGGCTACGCCGGGTCGTCCGGGGATCTGGGCGACTGCTCCCACTGCGATGTCTTCGGCGTCGAGGTAGTGGTCCTCGAAGTAATACTCGCCACCACCCGGCCCGGAGTTGCCGACCCCGGCCGTGACGGTGGCTCCACAGGCGGCGCCCGATTCCAGCGTCCATCCCGAGGCCGGGCTGCCGCAGGCCCGCAAGATGTCTCCGAACCCCTGGCCCCGATAGATGTCGGTGAAATTGGTCTCGGTCGGGTCGACTCCTCCCAGCTCGCTTCCGAATTGATCGGCGGTGCGGTCGCGAATCGCCAGAATCATGTCGTTCCCGTCGAAGTCGATGTCGGTGAGCCACGGCTGCGGCACGACGGTCGTGTCGATTCCCGGATCGGGGTCGATGGTCGGAGGTTTGTTGGCCCAGCCAAACCAGGGGTTCCACGCCCCGAAGCCGGGATGTGGGTAGTTGACGGGATCGATCGGCGCATCGACAACCGGGACCGGGTTGACGGCGACCCCATCGAAAGCCAGCACATGAATGGACATGTCGGTCTGGAGCTGGTTGGTCTCTCCCGAACACGTGACGCCGATGTATACGACGCCGTCGTGGACCCCGAGGCCGAACGGACGGGCGTCCCCTCCGACCGCACATGCCCCGGTCGGGATCGGATAGGTGGTCTGGGCCAATGGTGTGTCGATCGGGATCGCCACGAGTTCGCGGGTGGCCAGGTTCACCGTGTACAGGGTCTGATCGTCGTCTGCGATGTCGAGGTCGCCGAGCCCGGCGGCTCCGATGAGGTCGAAGGAATTGTTGTCGAAGAAGAAGTTGGTGGTGGCGTTCGGGTGGGGGTTGGCGCCAGTCGCCGCCACCTCGGTGAACACCGACACCGCCCCGGTGGCGCCGTCGACCCGATAGATGGTGCCAGACGAATCGGTCGGCCCGAATCCGGCATGGCGTTTGAGGAACGAGGCGAGAAACACGTCGCCCGAAGTTCGCTCGTGGGCGACACCGAACGTCGAGCCCACCTCTGCCACTGTGGCCGGATAGGCGGGGAGAGGAGCGTCGTGAGCCGGTTCCGTGGCGGGTGGAAGTCCGGGCCCTCCCGAGAACGCCGGGGCGAGGGGCGAGTCTCCCGGTGCATAGCGGTAGCCGCTGCTGTCCGGGAAGCGGACCACGGCCCCGTCGGTGACGCCGGTTGACGGTCCCTCGATGAAGCACGAGGTGACCAGATCAGGGTCGGCCTGGCAGTACTGGCCCGGGTTGGCGACCCCCACGTCGAGGTCGCACGAGCCCGCCGACCCCTGGGTGGCGGTGAAGACCGTCGTCAGTGAGTCGGGGCCTCGGGGCCCGGGCTCCAGAAACGATGCGAGCCCGGTCACCTCGACCCGCACCATGGCCCCGTCTCCCACGGTCAGCGACCAGGCCCCGCTCGCGTCGGTGGTCGCGGCTGCGACCGGGGCCCCGGCGACGTCGTAGGCGGTGATGGTCAGTCCCGGTTCGCCGGGTTCGCCGGCGTCGGCTGTGCCGTCGGCGTCGTAGTCCCGATACACCGTGCCTGCGATGTCGGCAATTCCGCAGCCGACATCTGCTCCCTGGGCGGCGGTTGCAGGGAGGAAGACCAGCGTCGCGGCGAGAAGTGTCCACACCGATGCGAGCGCGGCTACGGACCGGACGTCGCGCCGGTCGGAGATATCCACGCGCCTCCTTCGAGTGCCTGGCCGTTGAGCCGCGGCGATGTTAGTGAGATCCCGACGGCCTCGCCGGGTCCCCACCTGCGATCCACCGTCCGAGAGTATGCCGCGTAGAACGCGAAAACCGTGGCTATTCGCAATGAGGACCGCCATCCTTGCCCTCCTACACTCCGGGCGTGTTTGGCGGAGATTCGATGCGTGCTCCAACGGATGAGAGGGTGGGGGAGTCCTGTGGCGTGTTCGGCGTGTTCGGCCCCGGGCTCGACGTCGCCCGGCTCACCTACTTCGGGCTGTTTGCTCTGCAGCATCGGGGCCAGGAAAGCGCCGGGATTGCCGTGTCGCAGGGGGACGGGCTGACCGTGTACAAGGACCTGGGGCTGGTGGCCCAGGTGTTCGACGAACAACGGCTGGCAGGGCTGGTCGGGGACCTGGCCATCGGCCACACCCGCTATTCCACAACTGGCTCCAGCAGCTGGGACAACGCCCAACCCACGTATCGAGACATGGGCGGTTCGACCATCGCTCTCGCCCACAACGGCAACCTGTCCAACACCCCGGGTTTGGCGGACACCCTCGGTGTCTTGCAGCAAACCATGTCGGACTCCGAGCTGATGACCGAGGCCATCGGACGAGAGCTGCAACGAACCAGCCTCGAACGGGCGCTCGCCGAGGTGCTGCCACTGTTCGAGGGCGCCTTCTCGTTGACCATCATGGACGACCGCCACCTCGTCGGAGTGCGTGATCCACACGGGTTCCGGCCGCTGGTGCTCGGCCGGGTCGACGGCGGCATGGTGCTGGCATCGGAGACCTGCGGCCTCGACATCATCGGGGCCGACTTCATTCGCGAGGTGGCTCCCGGCGAGGTCGTGATCATCGATGAATCCGGAGTTCGCAGCATTCACCCCTTCCCGAATGTCAAGCAGCGAACCTGCGTCTTCGAGTTCGTGTACTTCTCGCGACCCGATAGCACGTTGTCCGGCCAGAGCATCCACGCCGCCCGGCGGCGCATGGGTGAGCGCCTCGCCACGGAACACCCGGCCCGCGGTGATGTGGTGGTGCCCGTTCCGGAGAGCGGGATCCCGGCCGCCCAGGGTTTCGCAGCCGCGGCCGGCCTGCCCTACGTGGATGGTCTCGTGAAGAATCGGTACATCGGCCGTACCTTCATCAATCCCACTCAACAGATGCGCGATCAAGGGGTGCGCATGAAGCTCAATCCGATCGCTCAGGAGCTCGAGGGCCGGCGCGTGATCCTGGTGGATGATTCGATCGTTCGGGGCAGCACCACCCGCCAGCTGATTTCGATGGTCAAGAAGGCCGGAGCCAGCGAGGTTCACCTCCGGGTGTCGTCGCCTCCGTACCGGTGGCCGTGCTTCTATGGCATGGACACGGGCCGCCGGAGTGAGCTCATCGCCTCCCGCATGAGCGTCTCCGAGGTTGCCGACTACCTGGAGGTGGACTCCCTCGGATACCTGTCGTTGGAGGGTCTGCTGGGATCGACAGCGGTGGATCCGAACCGGTTCTGTACCGCTTGTTTGTCCGGCGACTACCCGACGCCGGTGGAAGTCACGTGACGGCCTACCAGCGGGCCGGAGTGGACATCTCGGCCGGTGAGGCACTGGTCTCCGGGATCAAGGCCGACGTGCAGTCCACCTGGGGACCCGAGGTCCAGGGTGATTTCGGCGGTTTCGCCGGCGGGATTGCCCTGCCGCCGCAATACCGGGACCCGGTGGTGGTCATGAGCACGGACGGCTGCGGCACCAAAGCCGAGGTGGCACGACAGGCCGGCCTTTTCGACGGGCTGGGCTACGACCTCGTCGCCGCATGTATCGATGACCTGGCCGCCGCGGGGGCGGTGCCGCTGGCGCTGACCGACTACCTCACGGTGGGAAGGCTGGACGTTGCCTGGGCCACCCAACTCATTTCCTCCATCGCGGCTGCTTGCCGGGCCGGCGGCGTGGCCTTGTTGGGGGGCGAAACCGCCGAGCATCCCGGGGTCATGGAGCCCGATGAGTTTGATCTTGCCGGCACGGCGATCGGGGTGATGGAGAAGGGCACGGGGATTGACGGGTCCGTCATGCGGACGGGCGATGTCGTGATTGGCCTGACGTCGCCGAATGTGCGGGCCAATGGGTTCTCTCTCATCCGCGCCGGCGTCCTGCCTCGGGTCGGGTTGGACAGCAAGGTCGAGGGCGGGACGCTCGCCGAGGTGCTGCTCGAACCTTCCGTGATCTACGCGCCGGCCATGGTCGAGATGACGCGCACCCTCGAGATTCGCGGGCTGGCGCACATCACCGGTGGTGGGCTGGTGGGGAACGTGCGAAGGATCCTCTGGACCGGACTCGACGCCCGCATCGAGGTCGGCAGCTGGAAAACACCACCGATCTTCGGACTCATCGAGTCCGTGGCCGAAGTCGATCGAGCGGACATGTTCGCAACATTCAACATGGGGATCGGGTTCGTGGTCGTGGTCGAGAAGACCGTAGCGCCGGCTGCAATAGACGTCGCCGCCCGGCACGGCATCGGAGCCCAACCGATCGGTACCATCGCAGCAGGCGAGGGTGCCGTGCGCATCGGCTGAGCGCCTCGGTCAAGGCCTAGGTGAAGGCGCCTAGGTGAACGCGCCTAGGTGAACGCCTCCACGTCTTCCCTGCTCGAGCCTTCGGCGGCCGCAATTGAGACTCGTCTCCGTTCCAGGATCACGGTGGCCAATGCCCCCAGCACGGCCGCATAGGCGAGCCATTCCCCCCACCTCGTGTAGAGCGTGGGCGCCTCTGTCCTCGGCACGATCGTGCCGGTCAGTTCTCCAGCACTCATGATGGCGGTCGGTTCGCCCATGTTGCCGTTGGCATCGACGAGGACCGACGGTCCGGTGATTGCGGCGTGCACGACCGGAATCCCGTTCTCGGAGGCCCGCATCCTCGTCATGCGAATGAACTGGTCGGCAGCCGCCGTCTCCAAATACGTTGATTCGTTGGTGGCGATGACGAGGAACTGAGCCCCGGCCCGGACTGCCCCGCGCGGCTCGCGAGCAAAGCCGCCCTCGAAGGAGATCACCGTCCCCATGCCGAACCCGTCCAGGTCGAACACGACCGGGCCGGCACCGGAGACCATGTCGCGGGGGACCCGCGAGATGTCGGGGATGAAGTCAAAGAAGTCTCGAAAGGGCACCCATTCGCCAAACGGGACCGGGTGCTGCTTCTGATACTCACCGACGAGGTTGCCATCCCGGTCGAACACGATGTTGGCGTTGATCCATTCTTCGTTCGAGACCAGGCGGGAGCTGCCGATCAAGAAGAAGCTGTTCAGCCGACGGGCCTCTTCGGCGACCTGTTCCTGGAGATTCGGGTTGGTGATCGGATCGCCCTCGTACTGGGCGGAGCTCTCTGCCCACACGACGAGGTCGAAGCGGTTCGGCATGAGCGTCTGCGTCATCGCCAGATGCCGCTCGAACGTCTCGATGTTCTCATTGGGGCAATGGGTGCCGGGGCAGGGCGTGCTTCCCTGGACGACGACGACCCTCAGCTGCTCGCCCTGACCGTGATCGAGGGAGGCGGCCCCGGCCAATGCCACGACCGCAGCCAACACAACCGATCCGGCAAGTGGGTGCCACGGCTGTTTGCGATCAGCGACCAGCACGGCCAGGCCGGCTGACAAAGAGACCGAAACCACGGTGAGCCCGGAGGTGCCGATGAACTCGGCCGCGTACCGAAACCACGGCACATCTGCCAGGGCATAACCCAGGTCCCCCCAACGAAAGCCTCCCCACGGGAAACGAGCCCGGAGCAGCTCCATCGCTGCCCACAGCCCGGTGGCCGTCAGGGCCCAGGGAACCGGTTCCCAATCCCGCGCCGACCACAATGCAGCAGCGAAGGTAGCCGTGAAGAGCCCCATGACGACGGCCATTGCGATCGCGACGTACACCCCGATGATCGAAAGCCAGAACGTGAGTGCCCCGTAGAACACGAACCCGAAGGCGAAACCCAAGAACGCGGCACCGCGGCGGGTATAGGCGCGCCGCATGGCTGCTAGCAGCGGCGCCAGTGCCAGTGGTGCCAGCCAGCCCCAGCCCAGCGGGGGAAAGGCCGCCCATGCGAGGAGCGCGCTCAGAAGTACCAGGAACTCGAGTAGCACGCCTCCACGCTAGCCGGACCTAGATTCCGCCTGATGGAGGACTTGGAGGTCGGAAGGGAGGCCGCCCGGGCCGGGCCGGACGTCGCCAAGGAATGGCTCAGAGCAGCAAACTTGCACTTCGCTGAAGCACAATCGAGTTCGGCAAAGCACGTCGATGATCGTGTCCGCCGTCATGCAGCCGGAGGCGTTGACGCGAGCGCTGAGCACGTTGCCGTTGAGTCGAAATACACCTCCGCTCACACAACTGGGCACGGTTGGATTGTCGAGGTCGACCTACGCCAGCGTGAGATGCCTCAAGAGTTCACCGATGGCGAGTACTTCACGGCCTTCACCATGTCTCCCGACCCGCCAATAGCGGAATCCCCAGGCGCTAGTCGGCCGTGTGCTCGTTCGTGATCGGTACCAGGTGGGTTGAACCATGTAGACCCCTCACCCGATCAGCGCCGAGTGATCTCGATCAGTGGCCGGGCTGCGTCCTGTGCCCTTACAATCAACGCACTCATCCCTAACGTCCCAAAGTCGGGCTTTCGGAGGTTTGGGGGCACCAAGGAAGGAACCCGGGCGTTCGGAACCCTCCCACGCCGATCACCTTCCTCTCTGGAAAGGTGATCCTATGTTTCGAAGGCTTGTCAACGAATGGCGCAAGTTCCGAGGCCGTGCCGATACGGAACGAGTGGTCGAGGAGATCGACAAACTCCGTGATCGTCCCGATACGGAACGAGTGGTCAAAGAGATCGACAAAGTCCGGGACCGTCCCGATACACAGCGAGTGGTCGAAGATGTCCGCAAACGCGCGGGTGGAGAGCAGGTCGACTAGGTGCTGGTGGGGCGTCCGTTGTGGCGTCTGTTGTCGTCCCGCATCACCATTTGCAGTTCGGCTCGTAGCGAGCGCACCGGCACAGGCGCAAAGCAGGTTTGTTTCGGCCGCGGCAGTCAATGGCTCGAAGACGACGTGTGACGCACAATATCGGCGCCGGAACCCCACACGGAGCCGACCGCGTTCTTCAAATCGGCATCGAGAGCGAGCGGGCGATCTCTTGGCGCATTGCTCCGGCCTGGTGTGGATCTGACGTCCGTTCTTGCCGGAGAGCACCCGACTCGAGTCGTTTGTTCGAGTGGCGATCGCCCTCCGGCCGAAAGTCAGTCCTTTTTTCTCACCTTCGAGTATCCAGGCGGTTCGACTGCCGTAATCGTATTTTCCGGAATCGGGGATGGACGGATGCCCAAAGAGCGAATCGAGGTGTTCGCCGGGCGCTTACCATCGCATTCCTCTAAGCGCGTAGGTGGTTTGGTCGAGCTATGGGTTGTGGACTTTGACCTAGATTCCGTCTGATGGAGGACCTGGAGGTCGGAAGGGAGGCCGCCCGGGCCGGGGCGGACGTCGTGCGAGAGTGGTTCGGCCGCGTCTCTCACGCCGACTGGAAGAGCAGCGATGTCGACCCGGTCACCGCCGCCGATCTCGCGTCGCAGGAAGCGGTTCTGTCCGTGATCGGCGCGCAGCGCCCCGGTGACGCGGTGCTGGCCGAGGAAGAGGACACAGGTTCACTCGTGGCCGGGCGCATGTGGGTGGTTGACCCTCTCGACGGAACCGTGAACTTTTTCCATGGGGTTCCGCACGTCGGGGTGTCGGTGGCGCTGGTGGATGGCGGCGTGCCGATCGCGGGTGTCATCATCGACGTCTTCGGGCGAGAGGAGTATTGGGCGCAGGCGGGCGGAGGGGCGTTTTGTGACGACCGACCCATCTCGTGTAGCGGGACGTCGTCGCTGGGCGGCGCGCTGGTCGCCACCGGATACCCGTACGACCGGCGTGAGCGCCCGCGCACCTACACAGACATCAACGCCGCCGTCCTCGCCGAGGTCCAGGGCATCCGGCGGTTTGGGGCGGCCACCCTCGACCTGGCCTGGGTGGCGGCCGGCCGACTCGATGGGTATTGGGAGACGGGTCTGGGCCCGTGGGATGTGGCAGCCGGCATGGTGCTGGTCGAAGAGGCAGGAGGGCGAATGACCGATCACACCGGGCGCCGCACTCGCCTCGACGACAAGATGTTCGCGGCGGGAGCGCCCGCGATCCACACCGAGTTCGTCGGGCTGCTGGCTCGCGCCACTCCCCCCGAACTGTTGCGCTAGGGGCGAGTCAGGCCCCGGGGGGCAGCGCCACGAGCTTCGAACCGGATTGGAATCCCGCCGCCGCT
>JBFIPU010000074.1:0-14085 GCA_041609995.1 Acidimicrobiia bacterium | reverse complement strand
CGTCGATCTTGACGTCGCCGGCGTCCCGCTCCAGCAGTCCGGCGATCATGGAAATGGTGGTCGTCTTGCCGGCCCCGTTCGGTCCGAGGAGCCCGTAGGTCTCACCCTCCCGAATGTGGAACGAGACGTCGTTCACGGCGTAGATCTCGTCGAACGACTTGTGCAGCCCCTCGACTTCGAGCACGGCATCACTCATAGATACCCCATCCTGCCTCCCTCAACACTCGACCCGACCAACGCTACCGGTCGGGCCCTTTCACGGCTAGGGCCGGAGGTCACCACCATGCACCGGCACGAGCGTAGGCGACCTGTCTCTAGGGTTCGACCAGGAGACGCAGTGGCCAACAACGAAACGCAGGTAGTGATCGTCGGGGGCGGGCCGGTCGGCCTGGGCCTGGCGATCGAGCTGGGCCAACGGGGCATCGCCACCACGGTGCTCGAAAAGACCCGGGACCTGCACCGGATCCCCAAGGGACAGAACCTCACCCAGCGCACCATGGAACATCTCCGCAGTTGGGGAGTGGAAGACACGGTGCGCAGCCTGAGACCCACGCCGCCGCACATTCGTTCGGGTGGGGTGAACGCGTTCGGAAGTCTGCTCGGCGATTACGCCCACGCCTGGTTCCGACGCAGCGACGTCGACCAGTTCTACTTCGCCGCCAGCGAACGCCTCCCGCAGTACCTCACCGAGCGGGCCCTCCGTGCGCGGGCCGACCAGATTTCCGGCATCGAGGTCCGTTACGACACCGCGGCGCTGTCTGTCGGCCAGGATGATTCGGGTGCGTTCGTCGACACTAATCGGGGCCGGATGTTCGCCGACTTCGTGGTCGGGTGCGACGGCAGCCGGTCCGTTGTTCGCAGCCAGGCGGGAATCGGGGAGACGCGGACCGATCACGACCGGCGAATGGTCTTGTTGGTATTTCGATCCCATCAGCTGCGGGATCTACTCGCCGCCCGTCACGAAGATGCGGCGTTCTTCTTCGTGCTCGATCCGGCGCTCGACGGCTACTGGCGGTTTCTCGGAACCGTCGACGGGGAGAGCGAGTGGTTCTTTCACGCCCCCGTCGACGAAAAGGCCGGGGGGGCCGACCCGGCCGCAATGCTCCATCAAGCCGTCGGCGCGGAGTTCGATGTCGAGCTCGTCTACCACGGCTTCTGGGACCTGCGCATCGCCATCGCCGATACCTACCGGCAGGGAAGACTGTTGATCGCCGGCGACGCCGCCCACAGCCACCCGCCCTATGGCGGATATGGGATCAACACCGGGTTCGAGGATGCCCGAAATCTCGGCTGGAAGATGGCCGCGGTGCTACAGGGATGGGGGACCGAGAAACTGCTCGACAGCTACACCGAGGAACGGCGCGCGGTGTTTGTGTCCACGGCACGTGACTTCATCGAGGCGTTCATCGAAGACGATCGCCGATTTCTCCGCGAACACGACCCGGCCGACGACGATTTCGAGCAGGCCTGGCGCAATCGCCGGACCGGATCGGGTCGGGCGGTGAACACGTTTGCCCCCCACTACGAAGGGTCGTCCATCGTCGCGGGCCCGCCCGGCGGAATCACGAGTGCAGTTGGTGAGCACAGCCTGGCCGCCCGGCCCGGTCACCTGCTGCCTCCACCCCGGGTTCCATTCGGCGACCTGGGCGGCGACTTCACGATCCTCTCCGCTCTGGCAGCGGACGTCGGGTCGGTGGTCGACGAAGCGCGTCGGTTGGGAGTACCCCTCGAGGTGAAGCAGGTCGACCGGCTGACCGCAGCGCAATACGGCCACGACGCGGTGCTGGTCCGGCCCGACCACTACATCGCCTGGGCCGATGGTGCCGCCGGCGAAGACGCCGTGGCGACGGCCAGCGGGCAGTGAAAAACGGCAACTGGCGGTCGCGACCGTTCCGAGCCACTGCCGGGGTCTAGCTGTCCTGGCTTCTCCACCCGACGGCGTAGCTCTCCCGGGCGCCCTGTGAGTAGAGGGTCGGTGCCACCCGTACGCGGATCTCGGTCTGGGTGGGTCGCTCCACGGTCGTCTTCCCGGTCCTCGCCGTTCTCTTCTCCCCAGACCAGGGTGAGTTGATCGCCCCTCGATGTCGGAGTCGACCACGCCGGGGGAGAGGATGAACGGCGTCTCCCGGATTCGAAGTGGTGCGGGGGGCTCAGCTGTCCTGGCTTCTCCACCCGGCGGCGTAGCTCTCCCGGGCGCTCTGTGAGTAGGGGGTCGGTGCCACCCGTACGCGGATCTCGGTCTGGGTGTGTCGCTCCACGGTCGTCTTCCCGGTGCCGCCGTTCTCTTCTCCCCAGACCAGGGTGAGCTGATCGCCGACGTTCACATCCGGGTCGACGACACCGAGCGACACGAACGCCCGATCGTTGAAGGTGTACCCGCTGAACATGGAGAAGCCGACGTGCCGGCCGTCTCGCAGCACGCTGTCATAAGTTGCCGACGTGTAGTTGGCCTGCGGCATGTCCAGGTATTTGAAGTTCTCGCCGGGTGGGTTGAACATCGACTGCCATACCCGCGTGACATCGTCGGGGTTCCATTCGAAGGTCACCTTGTGGCGTTGGGGTTGCTCGGAATGGACCTTGAGGGCATCGGCGCCGATGAAGTCGTGGTCGTGGTTGACATAGAAGTCGTATCCGAGTGCGTGCGGCGTCAGGTAGTAGTCCTCGATGTCGTGGGAGACGAAACTTCCCCCGATCGACCCTGACGCCTCATAGCTGTCCTCGGTCAGCCATTCGCGATACGGCTTCATCGCCTCACCGGTGTACACCGCGGGCAAGGGTGAAGGGATCCACCCGGACTCGAGGGTGTTTGTGGAGTAGGCGCGGGCGCCGACCTGGGCGAGGCCGTGGTTGGCGCCGACCCGCAAGATCTCATCGCGTACCTCGTCGCCCTCTTCGTAGGGGCCCCATATCTCGACTCCGGGTTCGCCGGCCATTCCGTGATTGAAGGCCGGGACCTGCCGCCCGGCGACATTCATGTTGCCCACCCGGAAGAACCTGTGCTCGTCCAGCGGACCGCCGTTCAGTTCTTCGATGATGGCCTTGGCCTTGGGGCCCTGGATCTGATATCGATAGTGGCGCCGCACCACACCATGGCGTCCCGGGCGAGACGGTGAGCGGTCGTCGCGTTCATAGCTGACGTCGTGGCCGCCGGTCTCGGCGTGGAACTGAACCCAGTTGACGGTCGGGGCCCGGCCGACCATGTTGAAGCGTTCCTCCCCTTCCCGAAAGAGAATGACGTCGCCGATGACATATCCGTCGTGGCTGCAAGGGACGAAGTGTTTGGCTTTCGAGGTGTCGAAATCGGCGAAACTGTTGATGGCGAGGCCCGACAGTAGATCGTAGGCCCCCGGCCCTTCGACGGTCAGTTCGGCCATGTGATGTGACTGGTCGTAGAGCACAGCGGTTTCGCGCCAGGCCCGCTGCTCGTCTCGCCAGTTCGTGAACTCCGATGCCACGACCGGATACACATATGCGCCGATCTTCGAGTTGCGGAGCAAGTCGACGGTGTTGTCCACCGATTGCAGGATCTCTTCGAGGCTTCTCTTACCCATTGGTCTCCTTCCGGACCCGGCCTGGCACGGGAGAACGCAGTGCCAGCTGGAATCGGATCTTATCGAACCTGAACTCCCGGGGGGTTCAGTGTTGTGCCGTGGCCTCGACCCAGTCCGGACGGTGGGCCAACACCTGCAGCTCGCTGCACTCCTCGACTGCGATCCAGCCGTGGCCGCGCCCCAGCCCCGATTGCTTGAATCCCCCGAACTCCATCGACACATCCGATGCCCCGATGCGATGCACGTTGACGAACACGGTGCCCGCCTCGATCTGGGAAGCCACCTCGAACGCGTGATCGATGTCTTCATCCCACACGGACGCGGCCAACCCGAATTCGGTCTGATTCGCCAGTGCAACCGCCTCCTCCTCGGTGTCGAAGGCCAGGATGGGCACCACCGGGCCGAATTGCTCACATTGGACGAGCTCCGCCCCCTGCGTCAGTTCGGTGACCACGGATGGTCGAACGAACCAACCGTCTTCCCAGGACGCGGGATCGAGGGGCTTGCCGACGGTCGCCACCTTGGCCCCGCCGGCGGCTGATCGTTCCACCAGCTCGTTGACGAAGCGAAATTGCGCCTCATTGTTGAGAGGACCCATGGTCACCCGGGGATCCAGGCCATCTCCGATGACGAGCTCGTCGACCGCCGCTGTGAACCGGTCGACGAAATCGTCGAGGTGGGAGCGGTGAACATAGATGCGCTTGATGTTGTAGCAGATCTGTCCGGTGCCGGCGTACACCCCCCGAACGAACTCTGACACCATGCGATCGGTCACGCGGGCACCTTCGAGTACGACCGCCGGGTCATTGCCCCCGAGTTCCAAACCGAGGTTCTTGACCGTATCGGCCGAGTCTCGAATCAACTGCTTCCCCGTTTCGGTGCTGCCGGTGAATCGAATCCCGCGGATGCCGGGATGGCGCGTGAGCATGGATCCCACCTCGGTCCCGGGACCCGGCACCGAGTTGACAACCCCCGGGGGAAGATGTCGGAGGAGAATCCCGAGCGTATCGCTCAGAGCGAGGGGTGTGTAGCTGGCGGGCTTGACCACCACGGTGTTGCCTGCCAGCAATGCGGGGGCGATCATGAGATAGGCCAGGTAGACGGGCGCGTTCCACGGGACGATGACGGCCATCGGTCCCATCGGCCGATGGCGCCGGACGATCCGACCGAGGCGATCCTCGGTCACCTCCGGCTCATCGAACCGGTCGGCCAGACCGGCGTAATAGCGCAGGATGCGGTGGGCGCCGGCCACATCATGAGCTGCTTCGTGGTGCGGCTTGCCGTGCTCTCTCGTGAGCACGTTCGCCCTCATCGAGTCGCCGCCTTCCAACTCCTCGGCTGCAGCCAGGAGGAGAGAGGCGCGATCGGCGGCGGTGGATGTCGACCATTCCTCGAACGCGTCGGCCGCCACGCTCACGGCAGCCTCCGCCTCGGCTGCCGTACCGATGGTCATGTGCCCGACCACTTCGGCGTGGCGGGCCGGATTGGTAATGGCACGGTCGGGGGAGAAGCGTCGCTCCCGGCCGATCAGAACTGGCGCTTCCATGACGAATCACTCTACCGCCCGGTGGTCAGCGGGCGATGGGGTCCGGCGATAGGATTCGCTTACCCCGGTTTCTTAGCCGGGCTCCAAAGGAGGAACGTGATGGGTAGAAAGCTCCCAGCGTTGTTCGTGGTCATCGCTCTCTTGGCAGCAGCCTGCGGTGGCGACACGACAACCGAAACCACCGAAGCGGAAACGACAACCAGTACGACATCGGCTGAGACGACGACCACCACGACCGAGGCCACGACGGACACCCAACCCGAGATGGATTTCGGCGAACCGGTGACCTTGAGCCTGGGTCATCCTTTCCCGGCCCAGCATCCGATCCAGGTCGGTGCGCTGGAGCCCTATGCCCAGGCGGTGAACGAGGCCACGAACGGAACAGTCACGGTCGAATTCAATGCGGGAGGCTCGCTGGCAGCCGCACCGGCGACGTTCGAGAACACGGTTGTCGGAGGCCAGGATCTGGGATGGGCCCTACAGGGCTATCACTCCGGCGTGTTCCCGGTCACCGAGATCATCGAGCAACCGTTCCAGTTCGAAACGGCCCAGCAGGCGACCCGCACGCTCTGGGACCTCTATGACGAGTTCCCCCAGCTGCAAGAGGAATACGGCGACGTGCAGTTGCTGGGACTGTGGGTGCACGACATCGGTGACCTCTGGACCAAGGACCGGCCGGTGCAGACGTTGGAGGACGTCGAAGGCCTGACGCTGCGCTTCCCCACCCGCATCATGGGCCAGGTGATCGAAGCCATGGGTGGCAGCCCGGTAGGGATGCCGGCGCCGCAGATCTTCGACTCCCTCAGCACCGGGGTCATCGATGGATTGATGATCGCGGTCTCCGGCCTGCAGAGCTTTCAGCTCTACCCGGAACTGGCCTACGGCACCGAATGCGACTGCTACGTGGCAGCCCAGTACCTGGTGATGAACAAGGAAGCCTGGGATGCGCTCACCCCGGACACCCAGGCGGTGATGCTGGAGTTGGGTCGGGAGATGTCGTTGAACGCGGCGCAGGTCTATGACGCCGCCTACGACTCCGTGTCCCAGATCGCCATCGACGAGGGCATCGAGAAGTATGTCCTGCCGGCGGAAGAGCTCGCTCGCTGGCAAGCCTTGGGCCAATCCGTGACCGACGCATGGATCGCCGACCGGGAGGCCGAAGGCGTGCCTGCCCAGGCCATGTATGACAGGATGCAGGAGATCAAGGCCCAGTATTGAGCCCATTCGAGGTGGTGGCGAGTTGTCGCCACCACCTCGTGGACGCCAAAGGAGGAGCGCCTGGAACCGTCTGAAGACGCGGCCGCGTCGTCGCACGGCGGGGTGACGAGGCTGATCGGCTGGATTCGTCGATTCAACCTGGGTATGCACTACGTGGCGGGTCTCGCCCTCATGGGGATGCTGTTCCTGACGGTCGCCGACATCACCGGCCGCAGCGCATTCAGGAATCCCGTGCCAGGAACCGTGGAGGTCACCTCGCTGGTGCTGGTGCTCGTGGTGTTCCTCGGTCTGGCCCATTCCGAGGACGAGGGCGATCACATCACGGTCGATCTGATATACGAGCGGGTGGGACCGCGTTTCCGGCTGGTACTCGACGTTTTCGCCGACATCATCGGTGTGATCGTTCTCGGCTACATGGCGTTCCAGCTCTACCACTTCGGGTTGCGGCAGCAGGTGACCGGGGCGGAGACACCCGTGCTCGAGTGGGCGGTGTGGCCCTTCGTGTTCGTCGCCGCCGTCGGTTCGGCGCTCTACGGGCTGTCGACCGCCATGAAATTGGTCATGCGGGCATTGGGTGAGGAAGGGGGCGAGGACCCCGAGATGACGGGTGAGTCGCCGGGTATCGAGATATGAGCCCGGAATTGATCGGCATCCTTGGCCTCATCTTCATGGTGCTGCTGTTGTTGCTGCGGGTGCCGGTGGGGGTGGCGATGATCGCAGTCGGAGTGGTGGGATTCGCCCTCATCACCAACCCCCGGGCCGCCCTCTCCCGGCTGGGTTCCGATGCGTTCTTCGGCGCGTCCCTCTACTCCCTCTCCGTGATTCCGCTGTTCGTGTTGATGGGACTGCTGCTGGCATCCGCCCAGCTCGGAGCCGACGTCTACCGCGCCATCGACGCCTTCTTGTGGCGACTGCGGGGCGGCCTGGGCGTGGCGACCATCGGTGCGGCGGCATTGTTCGGGGCGGTCAGTGGTTCGGCCGTCGCATCGGCGACGACGATGTCGGTGGTGGCCGTGCCTGAAATGAAGCGTTTCAACTATGACCTCGGGTTTGCTGCCGCCACCGCCGCCGTGGGCGGAACGCTGGGTGCCTTGATCCCGCCCAGTGCCGTACTGGTCTTGTATGGCGTGCTCACCGAAGAACCGATCGGCCAGACCCTCATCGGCGGCATCATCCCCGGCATCCTGTGCACCCTGCTGCTGATGGGTACCGCCCACCTCACGGTGCTGGCCAGACCCCACTATGCGCCGTTGCCGGCGAAGTCACCCGGCCTGAGCAAGCTGGCCGCCATGCGGCTGGTGTGGGTGGTGCCCGTCATCTTCGGCATCGTGATGGGCGGCATCTACATGGGCATCTTCACACCCACCGAAGCCGGCGGCGCCGGAGCGTTCCTGTCGCTCCTGTACGGTGTCATCACCCGCCGCATGACCTGGGAGGGATTCGTGGCGGCGCTCAGTCGCACGATTCGCACCACCTCGTTCATCTTCATGCTGGTGATCGCCGGCCAGATCTTCGGCTTCTTTCTCACGGCCTCCCGTATACCGATCGAGCTCGGAGAATGGATCACCGGTCTGGAGATCGCCCCCTGGTTGATCGTGACCATGATCTTCGTCGTCTATTTCATCCTCGGTGCGCTGATGGACGAGATCGCCATCCTGGTGATCATGACCCCCATCATGTATCCGGTGATCATTGCGCTCGGGTACAGCGGGGTCTGGTTCGGGGTGCTGACGATCATGATGCTGCTCACCGGTCTGCTGATGCCACCGGTCGGCCTGATCACGTTCGTCGTGTCGGGCGTGACGCGCATCCCTCTCAGCGACGTGTTCCGCGGCATTTTCCCCTTCGTCGGTGCCCTGGCGATTGCGATCATGCTGGTGATCCTGTTCCCCGGACTGGTCACCTGGTTACCGGATCTGATGACCGGCTAGCCGGCGAGTGTCTTCACCTTGGGCCGCAGCTCCGTGCGGCACATGGCGTGCACGAAACACGTTTGCTCACTCATGTCGAGTGCGTGCGGCGCGAAGTCGGGTTCGTCCGGGGCCAGGTAGACGTGGGTCTGTACCGGTCCCGCTCTGCCGGCCGCGGGCGGATTGGCGGCGGGGTCTCCTGATGAGAAGCGCGTGTCCTGCATGATGTGATAGTCGCCAAGGGAACGCCCCAGGATCTTGGCGTAGCGGCCGATCTGGGTCATGAAACAGAACCCGATGCCCCCGCTCAGATAGGTCAATGGATCGGGGGCGAGCCTGGCGTCGGGGTCGCTGAGGAACCGGAACGTGGAGCCGTGGGGCCGGTGGACGGCGACATCGATTTCGATCAACCCGTCGTTGCGGCGGGCGGCGAGGGCTTGCAGGTGCAGCTGACGGCGCTGGTCCGGTGCCAGGCTGGCTCCCACATCCGGGGTGTCGCTGCCCACATCCATGATCTTTTTGACGGCGGACCCACCCTGTCGGAGGGGCGGCGGGAAGGCGGCCGGCCGCGCCTGATGGTGGGGTGGCTGGATTTCTGATCCCTTCACCCGCCCCACCGGAATCTGGACACCATGGCTCGTCAGCGAGAACGAATTCTCGAGGGCGGCCCGTGCCAGTCCGGTGGCGGGGGACGTGAGTACACCCGTCATGGCCGCCCCTATTGCGATCGACGTGTCGACCCCGGGTGTTGTGACGGTGATCTCGGGCGCCAGGGCGCCCCCCACCATGGTGCCCCTCGGCAGTGAGCCCTCGATGGTGTAGCGGCTGTCAACGGTCAGTGACAACCCATCGACCGGGAGCCCGGCGGCCTGCAGGCTCTTTTCCACATGGACGAACAAGTCGGCCGCCAGGCCAGTGGAGAGATAGGCGAGAGGGGCAGGAGCAACATCGTGCCCCTGTAGGTAAGGGCCTTCATCGCTCGCCAGGCGCCAGGTGAGGCCGGAGCCTCTGACAATGGCTTCTTTCTGCATCACGGTCAGCGATCTGACCGCGGCCCGAATCGCCACCTGGAATCCATCCGGGTCGGGGGCCTCGAGCAGTTCGACCTCGGCCGGATAGGCGAGCGGCAGGCCGGATTCGGCGAGAAGGTTGGGCGCCTGCGATGGGCTCACGTCCAGAGTGTCGTGGTGACCGGGCAGGTCGTCAAGTCCCGGATCCGGTAGCTTGCCCCCATGGACCTTTCCGGCAAGACCATCATCGTCACCGGGGCGGCTTCTGGGATCGGGAAGGCGGCCGCAGGGGACTTGATGGAGCGGGGCGCCAAGGTGATCGGCGTCGATCGTCACCCGTCCGGTGAGGTGGACGAATTCCTGCAGGCTGACCTCCTCGACCCGCGTTCAATCGATTCCCTGGTTGGTTCGATTCCGGCGGGCGCCGACGGATTGTGCAATATCGCCGGAGTTTCTCCGGCGCAGCCGGCCGCCGAGGTTCTCAAGGTGAATACCCTCGCCCTCCGCCGGTTGACCCTCGGCCTCATTCCCAAGCTGGCGGACGGTGCCTCGATCGTGAATCTGGCCTCGATGGCCGGCAACGGTTGGCGCGACCACCTCGACCAGGTGACGGCGCTGCTGGCGACGGATTGGGACACCGTTGACGCATTTGTCGAGGAACACGGGCTGGAGGCCGGTCCCCGTAGCTACTTCCTATCCAAAGAGGCCGTGATCGTCTGGACGATGCAGAACCGGTGGACCTGGCGGGACCGCGGCATACGGATGAACTGTGTCAGCCCCGGCCCCGTGGAGACGCCCATTCTCGGTGAGTTCCTCGAGCTGCTGGGAGAGCGGGCTCAAGAGAGCGTGCGCAACATGGATCGCCATGGCCGGCCGCAGGATGTTGCTCCCGTCATCGCGTTCTTGCTATCAGACGACTCGGCCTGGTTCCGGGGCGCCAATTTGACACCGGATGGCGGGATGGGGAGCCACCTCGCCTTGCAACGCCATCTCGGGGAAAGGAACTCAACTTGATCATCGACATCCACGGTCATTACACGACCACGCCCCCGGCCCACGGCGCGTTCCGGGAGGCCCAGATCGCCCGTCTGGCCGATCCGTCCCTCCCCACGCCGGATCCGGCGGTGATCACCGATGATGAGATCCGGGAGAGCATCGAGCCCAACCAGCTGCGTCTGCAACGCGAACGCGGCCTGGATGTCACGCTCTTCTCACCGCAGGCCTCCCGGATGGCCCATCACATCGGCGATTCGGAAACCTCCCAGGTCTGGGCGCGAGCTTGCAACGATCTGATCAGCCGGGTGGTCCAGCTGTACCCGGACAACTTCGTCGGGGTCTGCATGTTGCCCCAATCACCGGGAGCCCCCATCACCGACTCGCTGGCGGAGCTGGACCGATGCGTCAACGAGCTCGGCTTCGTCGGCTGCAACCTCAATCCCGATCCGTCAGGTGGCCACTGGACCTCCCGGCCGCTCACTGACGAATTCTGGTACCCGCTGTACGAGAAGATGGTCGAGCTCGAGGTCCCGGCCATGATCCACGTCTCGGCCTCTGACAATCCGAATTTCCACGCCACCGGTGCCCACTACATCAATGCAGATACGACCGCCTTCATGCAGCTCATCCAGGGCGACCTGTTTGCAGTGTTCCCTGATTTGCGCTTCGTCATACCCCACGGGGGAGGGGCGATTCCGTATCACTGGGGAAGGTACCGGGGCCTGGCCGAGGGACTGGGAAAACCGCCCCTGGCCGAGCATGTGATGAACAATGTGTTTTTCGACACCTGCGTCTATCACCAGCCCGGCATCGACCTGCTCTTCGAGGTGATTTCCACCGACAACATCCTCTTTGCCTCCGAGATGGTGGGGGCGGTGAAGTCGATCGATCCCGAGACGGGGTTCCATTTCGATGACACCAAGCGCTACGTCGAATCGCTCGACATCTCTGAGGCCGGCCGGAACCAGGTTTTCGCCGGCAACGCCAGGCGGGTATACCCCCGGCTCGATGCCGCATTGTCCGCCCGGGGCCGCTAGGCGATTACCGTAGGTCGCGATGAGCGGCATCCGCACCATGGTCATGCGGGGCGGCACCTCCAAGGGCCTCTACTTCTTGCGGGAAGATCTCCCCTCGGACCCGGGCGCGCGCGATCGGGTTCTGATGGAGATCATGGGCACCCCCGACGGGCGTCAAATCGATGGGATGGGAGGCGCTCATCCGCTGACCAGCAAAGTGGCCGTGGTGGCGCGAGCGGACGATGATGCGGCTGACGTCGAATACCTGTTTCTGCAACTGGGAGTGGACGACGCCTTCGTGACGGATCGGCAGAACTGCGGCAACTTGCTGGCCGGGGTGGCGCCGTTTGCCCTCGAGCGGGGCCTGGTCACACCGCCGGACGGAACGGTCGAGGTGCGCATTCGCATGCTGAATACCGATTCGATCGCGACGGCCCAACTGCAGGTGCGCAATGGGATGCCGGTGTATGAAGGAGACACGGCCATTTCGGGGGTGCCGGGCACGGCCGCCGCCATCACCATCGACTTCGAGGACATTGCCGGCGGCTCCACCGGAGCATTGCTGCCGACCGGCAACGCCGTCGACATCGTGTCGGGAGTACCGGTCACGCTGATTGACAACGGAATGCCGGTGGTCGTGATGCGGGCGGATGCAGTCGGCATCAGCGGTTATGAGAGTTGCTCCGAGCTCGAAGCCAATGGCGACCTCACGACGTTGTTGGAGAAGATCCGCCTCGAAGCCGGATACCTGATGAACCTCGGGGACGTAGCAGGCAGCACCGTTCCCAAACTGACCATGGTGGCTCCTCCGCGGTCCGGTGGCAACGTCTGTACCCGCACCTTCATTCCGCACAGGTGCCATCAAGCGATCGGCGTCCTGGGAGCCGTATCTGCCGCCACCGGGTGCCTGATTCCGGGCTCGCCTGGCTCGGAGGTGAGGGTGGAGGGCGAGGGCAGGATGGTTTTGGAGCATCCGTCAGGGGCCTTCGAGGTGGCCGTGGAGCTGGAAATGGCGGGCGGGGGGCCGGTGGTGCGGCGGGCAGGCATCATTCGCACGGCCCGCAAGCTGATGGATGGGTTGGCGTTTCCCCACTCCTACTGAATACGCGCCGGCTCGGTGGACCGGAGCCGCGCGACGTCATGGCCGATGGCAGGACGTTGATCAATCCTCATTCACCTCGCCCGACCGACCTCAACCGGGTGAGCAGAGCTACTCGAAGGGGAGCCCCGCATATTGTTCGGCCACCGAGGCAGCAAAGGTTTCGGATGTGGCCAGATAGTCGAGCTCCGACTCCTGGATGCGCTGGCCAAAATCGTCCTGATCGGGAAAACGGTGCAAGATGCTGGTGAGCCACCAGGAGAACCGCACTGCTCCCCATACTCGGCGCAGCGCCATGTCGGAATAGGAGTCGAGGTAGTCGGACGTGCCGTCGTCGTAATACGCCGTGAGCGCCCGGGAGAGGTAGTAGACATCGCTGACGGCCAGGTTGAGGCCCTTGGCGCCCGTGGGGGGGACGATGTGGGCGGCATCACCGGCCAGAAACAACCGGCCGTAGCGCATGGGCTCCGAGACGAAGCTGCGCACGGGGGCGATGGATTTCTCGATGGACGGTCCGGTGACGATTGCCTCCGACATCTCGGTGGGAAATCTCGCTTTGAGCTCTTCCCAGAACCGATCATCAGGCCAGTCTTCGATGCGGGCGTCCTCAGGCACCTGGATGTAGTAGCGGCTGAGCATGGGATTGCGCATGGAGGCGAGGGCGAACCCCCGCGGGTGATTGGCATAGACGAGGTGGGGCAGCGGAGGAGTCTCAGACAGGATTCCCAGCCAACCGAACGGGTAGACCCGCTCGTACTCACGCTGGATGTCGGAGGGTATGACGGTGCGGCTCACTCCATGAAAGCCGTCACAGCCGGCAACAAAATCGCAGTCGAGGCGCACGGGCTCGTCGTCTTTTACGAACGTCACGTAGGGCGAATCCGTCGCCACGTCGTGGGGTAGCACGCCGAGGGCTTCTTCGATGACGGCGTGCCCCCTCACCGCATCGAGATCTTCCTGGATCTTGGTTTGTCCGTACGCCATGAACGGCCGATTGGCATACTTCCGGCAGTCGATGAAGAGGCGGGTTCCCCGGTAGGCGATGGCGCTGCCATCGTGGACCCGGCCTTCCCGATCCATCCGCTCGCCGAGGCCTTGCTCTCGGAGATACTCGACCGTCCCCCATTCGAGGACGCCGGCTCGGATTCGTCCCAGAACGTATTCACGAGTTTGGCGCTCGAGCACCACGCTCTCGATTCCGGCCCGGTCCAGGACGTGGCTCAGCAGCAGTCCGGCCGGGCCTCCGCCGATGATCGCCACCTGGGTCCTCATGGCTTCGGCTCCGGTACCCCCTCGGCGGCGGCCAGCGCCAGGCTTTCCATCGTGGCCCGGGTCATGATCGGGTCAACCCCGAGCTGCGTCAGCAAGGTGGCGGCGTGCCGCATCTCTTCCTCCCGCCTCTCGGCGTGGATGGTCGTTCCGCTCAAGAGTCGCCGCAAGAACGCCTCGTCGGCATCGTCGATGACGTCTGCCAGGTGCCGCCAGATCCAGTCGAGGTCGCCGGCGGCCTGACCGGCCCGCAAGGCCTCGGTCAACACTCCGGTCATGCCCTTGACAAACACGCTCCTCAGCAGCTTACGAGTCGCAGCCGCGCCCGGCTCCTCCGACACGACCTCGACCACTGCGCCCAGCGGGCCGAGCAACTCGGCGTATGCGGCGGCCCCGGGGCCCGACGCCAGGCTGGGGGTGGCGACACCCTTGCCGGGCACCGTCGCCATGAGTGCGACATCTACGAAGGG
>JBFIPU010000073.1:0-14229 GCA_041609995.1 Acidimicrobiia bacterium | reverse complement strand
GTGAACTTGGCCGACAGGTCGGCGATTGCATCCCCGTCTTGATCGATGTTGATGTGGTATTCGCCGGTGGTGGAGAAATCCTCAGAGGAAAGGGCGCCGGCGGCCGGGTTGGTGGTCATCGCCAACACGGTGTTGGTGTCGTCCGCTGCTTCGAACGCATAAATGTCGGCGACGTCGAGAGCGCCGTCCCCGCCGGGTGACGTCAATCCCGGGGCGTCGAGGTGATCGGCTCCGAAGCCGATGGTGGGAGCGGCGGCGAGGGCGATCAGCAGTGTCGCCAGCACTACCGCGACCCATCGCCTTTCTAGACGTTCTTGCATGGTGCCTCCTATGGCGGGTGTAGACAGTTATTCGATCGCAGGGTCGCGCCGGATTCAGGCAAAATCTGGAAGAACGGCGGGAACCCGGCCGCGAGAGCTTCGAGACTCGAGCCGAAGCCGGCGATCGCGTCTGGGCAGCCTCCTTGACACGGGCGTGTCGCGGATCCGGCTGTGTCCTAGGTCGCCGGGTCTTCGGACGTGATCCGGGCGACGACAGCGCCAAGGTTCAGCGTCCAACCGACGCCAAAGGGTCGGTCGACCACCAGGGCACCCTGGGGGTCCCAGAGTGCCCGTTTGATTCGATCGAGGGTGGGACGGCGGAAGTCGTATGGGACGAATCCGGCCACGACCCCGTGCCAAGTTCGCTGGTCTTTGGGAAGTCGCAGCTCCTTGACGACCGCGGCGATCGCCAGGCCGGCGGCCAGCAGTTGGAGAGGCCGCACGACCCGCGGTGAGCGCCTTCTTGCGACTTGCTCGTTCACAACCGCGATCCTATCAACGCTCGATTGCCTGTCCTGATTGCCCTCGTGTTAGGGCAGGAAACCGTATCCAGCCCAATCGGCTTCTCGGTATCTTCGGTCCGACGAGCCCGGCTCCCCCAAGGCGAGCCGTAGAACACAACGACCGTGGTGTGGAACGATGTTCGGTCAGCGCCCCGCGTGTCACGACCGGGATTGCGACCGAGCAGACGAGGTCCGGCGGGTCGATCACGGTTCGAGCACAAGATTTGGTCAGCACGCCACCGACGAGGTGCTCGAGCCCTGACCGATGCTCATGGCGAATGATGATCACCGCAGCGGGTCCGGGTGCGCTAGGACTCCCACCACCTCAGCACCCTCAGCGCCCGCAACGTGTTCATGCGGCCCGGGACCCGGCCGGGCTCGAGGGGGAAGAACTCTCGTCCGGTGTGTTGGCTGCCCTTGGGCCATTTGCCGTCCGCCCGGCGTCGCCGACGGATCAGCTCGATGGCATCCTCGGCGCGCGGGTCGGGCGTCAGATCGGCATCTCGAAAGTGGTCGAGGCCCCGCAGGATGTCGTAGTGCCACCTCGGCGGAAACCACAGCCGCGTCATCTTGTCGTCGACGGTGCGCCCGGTGCGATGCGACTTGTACATCTGGTGCTCGAGCAGGAACTCGTGTCCTGCCTCCATCACGTCGTCGGCGTCGGTGCTGTGGCGAGCCCGGCTCCAGAGCAGCAGGCCTTCGAGCACAGAGATCGTGGTGTGGAACGAGGAATGGGTGGCGCCCCGATTGTCGCGGCAGTTCCAGCCCCCATCGCTCATCGGTGCGTTCATGAGGAGCGCGGCGATGGAGTCGACCCGGGGGTCATCGACGCCGAAGTAGGAGAACACACCCAACAACAACCCGTTGACACACCGTTCGGCCCACCCGCGCTCGGTGTAACTCGGGAAATACGAAATGCCTCCCTCCACCCAGTCGGCACGGTCCAACAGCACCGCACAGGCCTGGTGGGCTTGGCGGTTGTTGACGGGCAACCCAAGGCTTACCAACAACAGCATGGTGTAGGTCGTCGACGTCCACTTGGGTGTGTAGAGGCCCTTGTCCCAGGTGCCTTCGGGATCCTGGAAATCGAGGAGCTGTCTTCCCCAGCCATCGGTGGCGACTTTCTTCCGGGTGTTTTGCCACGTCGCTTTCGGGAGTTCGAGCAGGTCGCGTTGGGTCTGCCACCGCACTGCTGGATCACCGGCGAGGAGCCATGTGAGAACCTCGTTCATGCCGCGATCGTCGTTGCCCCGAGCGCGTGGCGCCAGGTCCAAAGTGCCCAAACGTGGGCGCAGGTGACCCTCTGGTCCTCGCTGTCGGACCTCGTGGTCTCAGCCGGATCGGCTGGGAAGCGGCGTGAAACGCAATCGTGCTGCGGCAATCCAGGCCAGGATGCCGGCGAGGATCACGTTGCTCACGATGTTGGATGTCTCTCCTCGATTGAGGTGCCAGATGGCGGCGGCGATCATCACGACGACCAGGCCAAGAGCGGCATAGACCGTGAGCTCGGTCCGGATCTTCGTGAGCCCGGGGAGTAACAGCCCCAGTCCACCCAGGATTTCTGCGCTACCCGACGCGACATGAAGTCCGTCCGACATGTCGTACATATAGGCCATCCGATCTGGCAATCCCTCCGGCACGGCGAAATGGAGGATGCCCACTCCGATGAAGAAGAGGCCCATGACTACCTGGAGGACCCACAGGAACGTGTTCGATTTCATGACGCTGTCTCCTGCGCCGGTTCGGTTCGGTGGCCCATCCTGCCACGTCACCCCCCTCCGGACAAACTGGGTGGTGACACGAAGGCCAACCACCGGCCCGGTACGTGGGAGACTCGTGGCCACGCCGCAAAGCTCGTATGATCGAACCGATCTGCATGACCCATCCAGCGATTCCAACTGAAGCACCTTCGGACGTGCTGGAGTTCAACCAGCACATCGCCGACGAGATGCGCGAGTTGCCGAAGTTGTGGGACGTCGGCGCGCCGGCTGCCCGCCAGGCGCGGGAGGAAGGCAAGTCGATCTTCGGGGAGATCGTCCGTTCTGATCGGGCCGAATCGATCACGATCGAGGGCCCGGGAGGGACTCTCGACCTGCGCGTCATCCGGGCTGCCGATCCCCGGGGGGTATATCTGCACATCCACGGCGGCGGCTGGGTGCTTGGAGCCAACCACCACGCCGACACGCGCAACGAATGGTTGTCGGACGCCACCGGTCTGACGGTGGTGGCCACCCAATACCGGCTCGCACCCGAGCACCCGTACCCGGCCGGTCCTGACGACTGCGAGGCGGCAGCAGCGTGGTTGGTCGAGAACGCGGAATCCGAATTCGGCACAGACCTCTTGGCCATCGGTGGCGAATCCGCCGGCGCCCACCTCACGCTGGTCACGATGCTGCGGATGCGAGACCGGCTCGGTGAGTGCCCATTCTCAGCAGCGGCCCTCATCTATGGCGCCTATGACCTGCGCAGGACGCCCAGCGTTCGGGCTTTCGGGGATCAGCCGCTCGTCATCAACGATTCGACCACCCGGTGGTTCGTCGAACAATTCGCAGACGGCCGCGACCTCACCGACCCCGACATCTCGCCGTTGTTCGCCGACCTCAGGGGGCTGCCCCCGGCGCTGTTCATGGTTGGCACGATGGACCCGCTGCTGGACGACTCGCTGTTCGCGTACGAGCGTTACCTCGCCGCCGGCAATGAGGCCCGGCTCGATGTCTGGCCCGGCGCCATTCACGCCTTCGACTACTTCGACAACGACTACGGCCGCCGCGGCCGCCAGTCCATCCACCAGTTTCTCAACGAGCACCTGGCGGAGGGGTAGCTGGGCGCAGGCCGGGTAGCGGCGCGGCCGGTCAGGAGGGAAGGGCGGGAATCGGCTCGTCGGCCCGACCGTCCAGAGCCCGCCGGTAGCTCCCCTGCTCCTCCTGCTGCTGTTCGTCGACCGGGCGGGCAGCGGCGATCTCCTCGGCCCGGAGGTCGATCAGCTCGATGGGCAACACCCTTGCCCGCCGTCGGCCTGCCTGCCGCGCCCAGCTGGCCTGTTTCTTGCGGACGTGGTGGGGCTGCCACCGGTTGAGGTCCTCGATGGTGGCCGGCGAGCCGATGGCGATATGCCCGGAATCGGCGGCTTCTTCCATCAGCCGTCGGCCCCGGGCGGTGCGGGCGATGACGGCATTGGTCCCGGGATCATCGGACAGCATGGCCTCGGTCGGCGTGCCCCCCGGCCAGGTGTCGGCGGCGGCGATGTCGGCTACTTCCCCGGTGCCGTCGGGACAGATCTTGCAGCGGTAGGGGATCGTCCATGTGCTCTCGTCCTCGCCCCAGAAGTCGAGGTAGCTGATCTCGACCGGTTCCTCTTCGCCTCGAAAGAACAGCGTGTTGCCGGGGCATCCATGCCCGCGATACCGGATGCCGGTGACTTCGGCCGGGTCGATGCCGTACCAGTCCATCCGCTCCGCCAACCCTTCGGGTGCCATGATCCCGCCGCACACCATGGTGAGGGTGAACAGAACCTGGCGACCGATGCGCTGGTCGGACCGGGCCCGAAGCCGCAAGGCCGAGAGGTCGCACGGCTTGGCGATCACGGCCAATCGATCCGCCGTGTCAAGCGCCTCCTCGAGCCGGGTGAAGACCGCCGTCGGCCCGTAGCGTGAGCCGGTTGCTGCCAGCACTTCCTCTGGAGTCCGGGAGATGCGGGCCTCGCCGAATCCGGCGACCGTAGCCGAAGGACCGGCGTGCAGGACGGCGTCGACCTCGCCGGCGTCGAGGAGGTACATGCCGAGTGCGGTCAACACGCCCCCGGTGGAACCGACGTGGCGCACCGTTGGTTCGGCGGCCCAGGCGAGGTCGATTCGTTGCCACGGACCCCACACCTGATCCATATGGGAACCATCTTCGGCGGTTGCTCCGGTGACGCGAACTCCCGGGCAGACCTCATAGATCCGATCGACGGTCTCATGGTTCAGCTCGCCGACGATCACCGGCCGCTCGTAGCCGTTCGCAGTGAGGGTGCACCGCACCGTCTCAGGCCCGGCGATGTCCTGGCACATTCCGCAGCCGATGCACAGGCCCTGTTGGGAGACCAGATTCAGCCGGTCGGACGGGCTGGGCTCGGGGTCGGCGTGCATGGCACCTGCAGCGTAGATCGGAGGCAGGCAAGGTCGAGGCGCTCATGCATGCTCATACCGCCAGCCCGGACAACGAAAAGGGAGGCGCCCGAGCGCCTCCCTTCTCATAGTGCTTTCGGCTGCTTAAGGGGTGCAGCCGTGGACTGCCAGGACCACGGGATCTGAGAATGCCTTCGCACCGCCCTTGTAGTTGCCATGAACTGCCTCGCCAGACGACTTGCCTGCCGATACCAATTGACCGAAGCTTGCACCACCACAGGCAGCTTTGATGTCCTTGCCAGGTCCAGCCATTGCTGCTCCCGGCAGAGCCACCACCAGCGCCATGGCGGCCAGCATTGCCACGAGACGTCGTCTCATTTCTCCACCCTCTCCTCGTTGGGGATAACTTCCTGAACATACAAGCACTCTCCGTGTTCTTATGCCAACTCTCTGTAGGCAGGCTCCCAAATACCGGGATCACCGGCCACTCAGCGTGGCTAGATCCGGGTCAGGGTTGCCGCGAGCCCGGGCACAGCGTCCCGTCGGTAATGCGTAGAGAACGCCTCTCGAACAGCACAACCGGGGGACTGCCTTCTACGCCGTTTGCGAGTCGCCCCACCGGCTGTCAGGGTTAGAGCCATGTCGGCGTACTACCAGAACTTCATCGGTGGCCATTGGCGGGACGGCGCCGGTGGCGAGCGGATCGCCGTCGAGAATCCGGCCACCGGCGAGCAGCTGGCCGAGGTGGCGCGTGCTACGCCTGCGGACGTGGATGCGGCCGTAGGGGCCGCCCGTCGGTGCGTTGAGGACAGGAGCTTGGTCGGCCTGAAACCGGCTGATCGCGGTCGTTATCTGGTCGACATGGGGCGCTGGATCGTGGATCACCGGGGCGAGATCGCCGAGCTGCTCACGCTCGATTCGGGCAAGACGCTGCAGGAGTCGGGCTGGGAGGTCGACGGCTGCGCCGGCTACCTCGAGTACTACGGCGGCCTGGCTCCGATGGTGGAAGGGAGCTACATCCCGGTGGGTGACGGCATCGTCGACTATGCCATCCCCGTGCCGTACGGGGTCTCGGCGCATATCATTCCCTGGAACTACCCGCTGGACATCGTGGGCCGGGGCATCGGGCCTGCGATAGCGACCGGCAACGCAGTAGTGGTCAAATCCCCCGAGTTGGATCCGATCACGGTCACCTATGTCGCCCGGGCCGCCGAAGAGGTGGGTCTGCCGCCCGGGGCCCTGAACGTGATCGCGGGCTATGGCCACGATGCCGGCGACGCCCTGTCGAAACACCCCGATGTCGGCCAGATCACGTTCACCGGCTCGGTCGAAACCGGCCAGAAGGTCCTCCATGCGGCTGCCGACGCAGTGATCCCAACGGTGGTCGAACTGGGTGGCAAGTCGGCCGCGATCGTCCTTCCCGACGCCGACCTCGACGTGCTGACCGAGCAGACCCGCTGGGGCATCTACTCCAACGCCGGCCAGGTGTGTTCGGCCATGTCCCGGCTTGTGGTGCCGCACGACCTTCGCGACGAGATCGTCGATCGGGTCGTGGCGCGATCGGAGGAACTCACCGTTGGCCCCGGCATCGACAGCAACGACATGGGGTCGCTCATCTCCGCCCAGCAGCTGGAACGGGTCGATCGGTACGTGCGGACGGCGCAGGAGGACGGCGTCACGGTTGCCACCGGAGGCGGGCGCCTCGACCGGCCGGGTCATTTCTACCAGCCGACCGTGCTGGTCGGGGTCGAGAACGGCATGACCATCGCCCAGGAGGAGGTGTTCGGCCCGGTGCTGTCGGTGATTTCCTATACCCACGAAGCCGAGGCGCTGGCGATCGCCAACGACTCCCAATACGGGCTGGTGTCGGGAGTGTTCGGCAACGACCTGGACCGGGTCACGTACCTGGCCGACCGGCTGGAGGCGGGCCAGGTGTTCGTCAACGAGTGGTTTCTGCCGGGGCGGGAGGCTCCGTTCGGCGGTTTCAAGAAATCCGGGTTTGGGCGGGAGAAAGGGCTGCTCGGCCTGCGCTCGTACTACCACTGGAAGAACGTCGGAATCCGGCGGAAGTAGCGACATGCGGGTCATCGTCACCGGCGGCGCGGCCGGCATCGGAGGCGCCATTGTCTCGACCTTCAAGGGGGCCGGGGCGCACGTCGGTACGGTCGACCTGCACGAAACCTCGGAGGCGGATGTGCACGTCGTGGCCGATGCCGCCGACGCCGAGGCGTGGGGTGAAGCCATTGAGACACTGATCGAAGGCCTCGACGGCGTAGATGTGCTGGTCAACAATGTGGGCGTGGCCGGTGGGGCCGGGGGGGTCGAGACCGTCGATCCGGCCGATATGCGCCACACCTTCGAGGTCAACACCGTTGCCGCCACCCTGGCAGCAGCTCGATGCGTCCCCCACATGGCGGCGGGCTCTTCGATCATCAACATCGTGTCGACGGCCGGAATCTTCGGTTACCCCAATCGCACCCCATATGTCGCCTCGAAGTGGGCGATGGTGGGGCTCACGAAGACGTGGGCGATGGAACTGGGAGAGCGCGGCATCAAGGTCAACGCCATCTGCCCGGGTACGATCGACGGGCCCCGAATGGACCGGGTGATCGCGGCCGAGGCGGAGGCGACCCATCGAAGCGAACAGGACATCCGGGCGGGCTACCTGGCCCAGACGTCGATGCGCACGTTCGTCACCGGCGACGACATCGCCCAGATGGCGCTGTTCCTGGCCCGCGCTCCCAAGATCAGCGGACAGGTGATCAGCGTCGACGGCCACGCCGAGAACCTCCGTACGTGAGCGGCTATACACGGCGAGGCCGAATCAGCTTCCAGCGGTCTCCATCAGACGTAAATCGGCAGATTCGATGTATTCGTCGGGGTCGAATCCGATGCCAGAGCGCTCCGGAGATTGGTAATACCGCTCGACGGCCTCGTCCCACGAGAGCGGTCCGTCGTAGGTGACCACCCAGACGTATTGATGCTCGGCGGGTACTACCCACGGCCCCAGGACCTCGAATCCGTGTTGGCGACGAGCCGGGAACACGTGCTCCGCGACCAGGCGGGCGAACTCGTCCATCAACCCCGGTTTGATGTGGTAGATGCGCAGCTGTGCAGTCACGACGCCACATTATCGGAGTTGGGCGAGGGGTTGCGTTCCGCATTCCCGCATCTTTCGGGTAGAAAGTCCCTATCTATCGTGTGGGAACATGGGAGCCATGAAACGAACCACCTTCATCGCGCTTCTGCTGGGGGCTGTGCTCCTGGTTGGCTGTCGCAACACAACCGCCGAGCTCTCGATCACAACGACGCTGCCGCCCACCACGGCCGTGTCGGTGGAGGGCGCCTCATCGGACGTCATACTGACCGACACGCTCCAGTTCGAGCCTGCTTTTCTATCGATTCCCAATCCGGGTGTTCACACGATCAACTTCATCAACGAAGGCTTCGTGCCCCACGACATAGAGGTTCCGGGTCATGAGCCGTTTGTGGTCGACGCCGGCCAAACAGTCACAAAGACGGTAGATGTCGGGCCAGAAGGGCTCTCGTTCTACTGCAGCACCGAAGGCCATTTCGAGGCGGGGATGGTCGGCGGTATCGCCGTCGGCTCGGCCGGCATTGACACATTGCCAGAGATCACAGCCGAAGCGGTGGCCGCCGCCCGAGCCCATGACCAGGACTCGATGGAGGCAATGGGCGACGATGGCGAGATGATGGACGAGATGGCGCATGATGACGAGATGGCGCATGATGACGAGACGGCTCAAGATGAAGGTGCCGCATCTGACGAGGAGGCTGCACCGGTGGACGAAAGCGGGATCGCGATCGACCCGGCCGCCGACCGCCAGATTCGCATCGTGATGACCGAATACGCATTCGAGCCCGCCACCGTCAGCGTGTTCGCCGGCGAAACCGTGCAATTGATTCTCGTGAACGAGGGTTTCCTCGTGCACGAGTTCCGACTCGCCAACGAACATTCGGTGGAGGAACACATTGCTTCCGGTCACGCCGACCACGGCGAGGGAGAGGCCGATCACCATGATGCTCCCATCGTGGAGGTGCCCGCCGGCAGCGCCGCCAGCCTCACGGTGACCCTGGAGGCCGACACGGAGTTCGATCTGATCACGTGCCTGATTCCAGGTCACTACGAAAACGGCATGGTCGGCGATCTGAGCGTTATCTGACCCGCCATTTCTCAGAGGTGGGGACAAGCAATACGCCGGTTTCGCCCCGGCTCTGTGGGACAATGATGCATGACCGCTTTACAGCTCGGCTTTCTGCTTCTGGCCATCTTTCTCGTGCTGGTCGCCGTTCTGGTCTGGCAGGAGGCGTCAAAGACGCCGATGGAGAACGTGGCCTCCTATGTGGTCGACGAGGCAGTGCATTACATCTATCCCCAGCTGTCCGATCAGGCGATGGAGCATCTCGACCCCGAGGGCGTGCGGCGAGTGTTGGACTGGGAGATCGCGTACCTGCAAGGCTTCTCGCCCAAAGGGGCCGCCGGGCTCAAACCGGTGCGCGTGGCCGGCTCGGAGGAGGCCATCGACTTCGTCCACGGCCAACTGGGTGAGACCCACGGCTACCCTCGCGACGTGATTGCCGAAGTCCTCGGTTACGAAGCGGGGTATCTTGCCGAGATCGGTGCAGTGGGCCCCGAAGGTTCGGAAGGCGAGATTGCATGAAAGCCATGGCGAAAATGTTCCTCACCATCTACTTCGCCTTTGCCCCTAGTCATATCGATCCGTGGCGGCTCGAGATGCGACCGCCGGCCCGGGTCCTGCCGGTGGGTGACCCGGTGCAATTCCTGTACTAGGAGGAGAATGGGACGTCTCAAGCGATTCGAGGAGTACCGCTTCCTCGGAACCCGCGACGACATGAAGGTGTACGACTGCGACGACCCTGCTCAGTTCGCGTTGCTGCAGGACCGGGAGGAGGCGGAGCAGCTGTCCCAGCGCAACCTCATCTCGGCGCTCTCGCCACAAACGCTGGCTGAGGCCCGCAACCGAGGGTACGAACCAATCGCGGAGGCGGAGGAGTTGGCGGAACCGGCCGAAGCGTGAGATCGGCGGTCATCACCGGATCGGGGGTCGGGCTGCCCGAGCGGGTCGTCACCAACGAGGAACTGGCCGGCTTGATGGACACTGCGGACGAGTGGATCGTATCTCGATCTGGGATTCGGGAGCGCCGGCTGGCCGATGCAGGCGTGGGATCATCGCACCTGGCGACCGTAGCCGGGCGGACCGCCATGTCCGACGCCGGGGCCACGAACTCCGACATCGATGCAGTTGTGGTGGCCACCATGACGCCGGACACCTTTGCCCCCGGGATCGCCGCCGTCGTGCAAGATCGACTGGGCCTCGAGTCAGTGCCCGCCTTTGACATCCGACAGCAGTGCAGCGGGTTTCTCTATGCCCTCGACATGGCCGACAGTCTTGTCAAGGCAGAGAAGGCCGACCGGGTGCTGGTGATCGGAGCCGAGGTGCATGCCGGGCTCCAGCCCTGGATCGAGGATTATCGCCGGACCCGCGAGGGTGGTGCCATCAGCCACGATCGGTTCGAACGTAATACCCGCCATCGCGGCTGGAGCGTGCTGTTCGGAGATGGAGCGGGCGCTGTGGTGGTCGAATCCTCGGATGACCGCGATGCGGGGGTGCTGGGAGCGGAGCTGCACACGGATGGGTCGCTGGCCGATCTCATCGAAATCCCGAATATCGGCTCACTCCACCAGCCGTTCGTTTCTGCTGATGACGTGGCCCGGGATGAGGTTCTGCCCACCATGGACGGACGTGGGCTCTACCGCCAGGCCGTCAGGCGCATGCCAGAAGCCGTTCGCAGTCTGGCGGATCGATTGGGCTTGCCGGCGGAAGAGGTCGATCTGGTGGTGGCCCACCAGGCCAACGAGCGGATCCTCGAAGGCGTGCGGAAGGGGCTCGGCGTGGATGAGGAGACACTTCCATCCAACATCGACCGTTATGGCAACACCACCGCTGGTACCTTGCCGATCCTGTTTCACGAAATGCGGATGGAGGGACGGGTTGGACCCGGTACGTTGGTGGCGTTCACAGCATTCGGGGCCGGCGCCCACTGGGGGGCGTTGTTTTACCGGGAGCCATCATGAGTGCAACGACGTGACGGCACGAGGAGGACCAGCGCATGACAACCTGGGATGACCTACCCTTTGTCGAGACCGAGATCCGGATCGGCGCCCCCGCTGAAACGGTGTGGGGGCTGATGACCGATCTCGACCGGTGGGGAATGTGGTCCCCTGAATTCGAGGGCGGAGAGTGGGGTCCAGAGGGGCCGGTGTCAGGCGGAACGCTGGTGGGGCACAACCGGCGCGGAGACTTCACCTGGACCACCACCTCGCAGGTCGTTGCGGCCGAGCCCGGCCGCACGCTCGCGTGGGAGGTGCTGAACACCGGTGCGCCGCCCGGCTCGACCTGGCGTATCGACATCGAGCCGGCCGGGGATGGAGTACTCGTCCGGCATTCCGTCCAACTCGGTCCTGGTCCCAGCGGCCTCACCCGGGCCCTGGAGAAGTACCCGGAGCGAGCCGACGAGATCAAACAGCGCCGGGCGGCCGACCTCCGGGCCGGCATGGAGCAGGTGCTGACCGGACTGAAGGTGGCGGCCGAGTCTGGCTGACGCCGCTGTGCCGGCACGTGCCGGCAACCCCATTGTTTGAACCACGCCCGATGCGGGTACCTCGACAGTGCGCGTCAGCTCCGGGAGGTTTGCCGCATGTTGAACGAATTCAGAGAGTTTGCGATCAAGGGCAATGTCGTCGACATGGCGGTCGGCATCATCATCGGCGCCGCCTTCACGGCCATCGTCAACTCGGCGGTGGGAGATGTTCTCACTCCGCTGGTCGGCGTGTTAACCGGTGATCTCGATTTCTCGGATCGCTTCATCGTGCTCGACGCGGGAAGCCCGGCCGGTCCCTATCAAACCATCGAGGTGGCCGAGTCGGCGGGAGCCAACGTGCTCGCCTACGGCAACCTGATCAATCAAGTGGTGAGTTTTCTCATCGTGGCCCTCGTCCTGTTCTTGCTCGTCAGATGGATCAACCGGTTGCGGCGGGCCGACACCCCGCCGGCACCGTCGACCAAGGCCTGCCCGTACTGCAAATCCCACATCGACGTAGATGCCACCCGGTGCTCGGCCTGTACGTCCCAGCTGGCCAACTCGGATGTGGGGGTCACATCATGACGATGCTCCCTTGGCTGTTGACGTGGGTCCTGCTGGTCCTTCTCATTCTCACCCTGTACACCACCGCAACCCGCTGGCGACGCGTTGACAAGCGTCCCCCAGATCCTTTTCGAACGCCTCCCGGGCCGACCGGCGAGGAGTACCCGCCCGGCGCCCGCCCCGCCGGTCCCGGGGCCGAAGGCATGGCGGTCAGCCGCCCCGGTGACATCATCCCCGGCCGGCCGGATGACCGGAGCCGGGACGGCGAAACCGACGAAGACGAGTCGGTCGAGGCGGCTGCGGCCCACGAGTTCCTCGAGGATCAACGGGTGAGGTGAGCCGATGACCGCCTCCAACGGAGACCGCCCATTCGAGGGCGAAAAGGGCGGAGAGGATCGAGATCAGGAATCACTGGCGCTGGGGCGGGATTCGATCGACATGCTGCGCAACGGCCGTATGCCGTCCTGGCTGAGGACCGGTGCGTCGGCCGGCTGGCGCTTTCTCGTGATAGTGGGTGTGGTGCTGGTGGCCGGGATGATCGTGATACGACTCCGCCTGGTGCTGCTGCCAATGGTGCTGGCGCTCATGATTGCCGCTGTGCTGGTTCCCCCGGCCCGCTGGCTCATTCGCCACGGTTGGCCGAAGTTGCCGGCCACCCTCGCCGTATTTGCGTCGGCGTCATTGATCGTTGGCGGCCTTGGCTGGCTCATCTTTCCCGGATTGGCTGCCGGCTTCGCCGAGATCGGACCTGCTCTGGGCCAGGGTTATCAGGACATCAAAGACTGGTTGGTCAGCGGGCCTCTCGACTTGAGCGCCACCTCGATCGACGACTTCGAGGCGACAGCTGTCGAGACGCTGAGCGGCATGGCGCGCAGCCAGGCGCCTTCGCGGGCCGCATTGATGCTCGAGGCAGTGGCGGCCCTGTTCCTCACGTTCGTGGTGGCGTTCTTCTATGTCAAGGATGCGGACTTCTTCCGGGCTCAGATCGCCCGGCGCTTCCCTGCCGACGTCCGCGAGCGGGCGATGGATTCGATGTCCGCCGGATGGACGGTGCTGCAGCGTTACATCCTGGCGATCATGATCGTGGGGGCGGTGGACGCCACGCTCATCGGGATCGGGCTGGCCGTGATCGGGGTACCGCTCGTGTTTCCACTCGTGGTGCTCACCTTCATTGCGGCCATGTTCCCGCTCGTAGGGGCCATCTTCGCCGGCGGGGTGGCGACCCTGTTGGCCCTGGCGACCGGCGGGCCCGGCGATGCCCTGCTGGTCCTGATTCTCACGGTTGTCGTGCAGCAAATCGACGGTGACATCGTGGCGCCCGCCATCTTCGCCCGGGCAGTCGATCTTCACCCCCTCACGATCCTGTTGTCGCTGGCGGGCGGCGCCGTCGTGGGCGGAGCTCTGGGGGCGTTCCTGGCCGTCCCCCTGGTGGCGGTTGCGACGGCGATTCGTGCGTCATGGCAGACCCACCCGGAGTCTTCGTCGTCGGTCGAGACGGTTGCGATCGCCAGAGCGGCTGCCCGGGATCGATACCTGACGCGTTGACCCACTCGGAGGCATTGGCTTTCGGGACCATCGTCCCTGCCGGGGCATCCTTCGGACCGCGACCATCGGCGTATGAGCGCACGCCAGCGGGCCGGAATCGTGACACTTCTGGTCGGTTCGGCGTTGCTGTGCCTCCTGGTCGCACCGCTCGTCATGCCCGACTCGTACTCGATGGTCCGGCATGCGGTGAGCGAGTCGGCCGGACAGGGGGTGGAATACGCGTGGGTCGCACGGCTCGGTTTCGTCTTCCTCGGCTTCGGGGTGTTGCTGCTGGCTGGGCACATGAGGAGCCGCTGGGGCCGTCTCGGTCAAGCTGCCCATCGGGTGTATGGATTGTCGATGATCATGGCCGCCGTGTACGCCCACGCGCCCTGGGAGCCCGGCCCCTTTGTCGAGTTCGAGGACACATTGCACTCCTTGGCTGCGTATGCCGTGGGGCTTTCGTTCACCGTTGGCGTATTGCTCGTCTGGTACCGGCGTGAAAGCCAACAGATCGCCCATCGAGTGTTCGACGCCCTGGCGGTGATGGCTGCCATCGTGATACCGATGACCATGTTCAACGTGACC
>JBFIPU010000072.1:0-14418 GCA_041609995.1 Acidimicrobiia bacterium | reverse complement strand
GGCATCAGTCGGTGGGCGGAAGGCGATGCCGAGAGCTAGCAGTTTGGAGAAGCTGTTGCTACTCCAAGTCTGCCGTAAGGGCTTGGGGCCGGAGGCCCCAAACCGGCGTCGGGCTGGCGCGGCGAGCGGAGGCGAGCCGCATCGAGAAGAACGTTTTGAACCCGCTCGAACCGAAGGTGAGAGCACAAAAGGCATCAGTCGGTTCCCTATCCACCTCAAACCAATCCAATCGTGCCCAACACGTTTGTCGGGCTGGTCGGATTTGAACCGACGACCCCTTGGTCCCAAACCAAGTGCGCTACCAAGCTGCGCCACAGCCCGTGGCGGCCACAGGTTACTTGAGGACACCTGGCCAGATGAGGCCCGTTTGGTGGCTCCGGTAATCTCGACGTGTGCCTGTCCGGACCCTGACCCTTTCTGAGCCCGTGGACGTCCGGGCCACCCTACGTTCCAAGCATCTGGTACGGCGGGCTCGCGTGCCCGGCACCTGGTGGAGCGGTCGATCGCCGGAAGGCCCGTTTTCGATCAACTTTCGCAAGTACGGGAATCAGCTCGAGTTGGAGGCGTGGGGCGAGGGGTCGGCCTGGGCCTTGGAATACGCCCCCGATTTCGTCGGCTTGGACGACGATCCGGATGAGTTGGTGCCCCGACACGAGTTGATTCGCGACCTGGTGAAGCGGTCGCCCGGGGTCAGGATCGGTGCTTCCCGTCTGGTGTGGGAGGCACTCTTCTATGCCGTCATCCATCAGAAGGTCACGGGCAAAGGAGCCGGCGAGTCGATGCGGCGGCTGACTTTTGCGGTGAGCGAGTCGGCGCCCGGCCCGTGCGGCCTCATGTTGATGCCGGCCCCCGAGCACATCGCCTCGATGGCCTATTGGGACTTTCACCCGTTCGGCATCGAACGGAAGCGGGCGGAGACCTTGCGCGAACTGGCTCGCCGCCCGCGCCGCCTCGAAGCACTGACCCACGCCGATCCCGCCACGGCCGACCGCCTCCTACAGTCCTTTCCCGGGGTGGGGGTGTGGACGTCGGCGATGGTGCGGGGGGAGGCCCTGGGCGATCCCGATGCCATTCCGGTCGGCGATTTCCACGTGAAGAACACCGTGTCTTGGGCGTTGGCCGGGGAGGCCCGGGGAACTGACGAACGAATGCTCGAGCTGTTGGAACCATACCGGGGCCAGCGCCTCCGGGTGGTGCGTCTGCTCAAATCGGCAGGGCTGGGGGCGCCCAAGTACGGCCCCCGCAGCCCGGTGCGGTCATTCGAACATCAGTGACGGTTACGCTGGCACCGTCATGACGGACCTGTCGAAACGAGCTCGCGATCTGCTCGACGCCGACATCATGGACGACTATCTCGTCGAGCAGATGGCCCGGCGGTCAGACGCCTTCGACCCCATCTCCAACCCGGACGGCTACATCAGCTTGTCCGTGGCCGAGAACAAGCTGGTCTGGGATCTGCTTGAAACCAAGATGCGGTCGAGCCGTGACATCGATCACCACGTCATCGGCTATGACGAGTTCCACGGATCACCGCTGTTCCGGCGAAGGCTGGCCGACTTCATGGGACGGACGATTCTCGGCCGTGCGATTGGCGCCGACGATCTGATCACCGCCGCCGGCGCCGGCACCATCCTCGAAACCCTCTTCTACGCCATCGCCGACGCGGGCGAGGGGGTGCTGGTGCCCACGCCGAGTTATGCGGGGTTTTGGCTCGATCTGGAGGCCCGCGACGGGCTGACGATCGTTCCCGTCCATACACCGAGTCACAACGGGTTTGCCCTGACGACCGATTTACTCGATCAGGCCCTGGCCGCGGCTGATCGGCCGATTCGCGCCCTCCTCTTCACGACCCCCAATAACCCGCTCGGGCGGGTGTACACGGCCGACGAAGTTCGCACAATCGTTGATTGGTGCGACCGGAATCAGATTCATGCAGTCATCGACGAGGTCTATGCCCTTTCGGTGTTCGGCGACCGTCCGTTCGTGAGCGCCGCAGCGGTTTGCGATGAGCTCGGTGACCGGGTGCACATCGTCTGGGCGTTCAGCAAGGATTTCGCGGTGAGCGGCCTCCGCTGCGGCGTCCTGCTGACCGACAATGCCGACGTCCGGGCGTTCGCCCAAACGGTGGCCTATTGGCAAGCGGTTTCCGGCGACACCCAGCATGTGCTCGGCGAGTTGATCGCCGACCAAGAGTGGGTGGATGCGTTCATCTCCGAAAACAAGCGCCGGCTGGGCGAGGCGTACCGAGCCACTTCCGGAGCGCTGTCGGGCATCGGGGTGCAACATGTACCTTCCAGCGCCGGGTTCTTTCTGGTTGCAGACTTCCGCCCTCATCTGGAGGCGTCGACGTGGGATGCGGAGCACGCTTTGTGGCGACGGATCCTCGACGAGGAGAACGTCAACTTGACGCCGGGCTCGTCGCTTCGGAATGGCGAGCCCGGGTTCCTGAGGATCTGTTTCGCCAGTCAGCCGGTCGAGGTCGCACTTGAGGGGATCCGGCGGGTCGGGGCGTTCTTGGCCCGTTGATCGGCGCAAAGCCTGGAGCGGGTGAAGGGAATCGAACCCTCGCTACCAGCTTGGAAGGCTGGAGTTCTACCATTGAACTACACCCGCGGGCGGCTAAGGATAACGGGGGGTCGGCCGAGTGGGCCGCACGCATTGCGGCCGACGAATCAAGCGGATCGAGTCGGTGGAATAGAAGCGCGTGGAGCGGTGGTTGCACCTTCCCAAGCCGCTCACGGAGGTTCAATGTCCGATTTCAACGCCCGCATCATTCAGGAATTCCGGAGCAGCGGCGGTCAGGTGGGAGGCTTCTTCGCAGGTTCCAACCTCTTGCTCCTGCACAGTACCGGTGCCAAGACGGGCGAGCCGCGACTCCACCCGCTGGTCTATCAGCCGGTAGGCGACTCATATGCCATATTCGCCTCGAAGGCAGGGGCGGACACGAACCCGGCCTGGTTCCACAATCTGGTCGCCAATCCACGGGCCCGGATCGAGGTCGGGACCAAAACGATCGATGTGGTCGCTCGTGTGGCGTCCGACGAAGAGCGATCTCCGATCTGGGAGCGGCAAAAAGAGATTGCCCCCGGCTTCGCTGACTACGAGGCGAATACGCCGCGTCAGATTCCGGTGGTGATCCTGGACCCGGTTTGATTCCGACCCGATTCGTTTCGGCTTTCCCCCGGGCTACGATTGTGCGGCGCGCGACCCGTGGGTTTCGGGCCCCCGTAGCTCAGTGGACAGAGCAGGAGCCTTCTAAGCTCTTGGCCGGAGGTTCGAATCCTTCCGGGGGCGCGGGGCTTGGTTCCCCGACCGCTCGACCAACTCGACCAACCGCAACGGCGGTGGCCGAGCCAGGTGGGGGGTTCCCCGGGTCCGCATAGAAGCTCCGCATGGAAACATGGCGGCCGTAGCTCAGTCAGGTTAGAGCCCCAGGTTGTGATCCTGGATGTCGCGGGTTCGAATCCCGTCGGTCGCCCCAATGTCGAATTCGACACCGACAGATCAAGAACAGACGGTTGAGCCGTCACCCTCGCGCCCGCGGGCGTTTCCCTTGTAGAGGACCCCATTTGGAGACAGAACTGATCGAGTCCGGAAGATTCGAGCGAACCCTCACGCTGAGGATTCCCGAAGCCGATCTCGAAGATGCGAAGAACCGGGCTGCCAAGAAGCTGAGCGCCCAGATCCGTTTGAAGGGGTTCCGCCCCGGGAAAGCCCCGCGCCGCATCGTGGAGGCAACGGTCGGCGCCGAGACCGTGCGCGCCGAGGCGATCGACGCCGGCATGTCGGATTGGGTGGGGGCGGCGCTGGAGGAAGTCGACCTGGAGTTGGCAGCGAGACCGACCATCACCGACGTGCGGGACACGGATGATGGGGTGGAGATGGATGTCAAGCTGGCGCTGTGGCCCGAGCTCGATGCGACCCCCGTGATCGAAGGGCGCAAAATCGTGGTCGAGTCCAACGAAGTCACAGAGGACGAAATCGACGCCCAGATCGACCGGCTGCGGGAGCAGTTCGCCGAACTGGTCGACGTCGAGCGCTCCATTCGGGACGGCGATATGGCCTTGATCGACCTGAACGCCGAGGACGCCGGAGAACCGGTTGAAGAGGTGAGTGCCCAGGACCTGACCTACGAGGTGGGGGGAGGGGGGCTACTTGAAGGGCTCGACGGCGTGCTGCGTGGCGAGAAGCCGGGGAGCATCGTTGCGCTCACCTCCACACTCCCCGAGTCCTTCGGAGAGTACGGCGGAGAGGAGCTGTCTTTCCGTATTCTCGTCAAGTCCGTCAAGGAGAAGCGGCTTCCGGACCTCGACGACGAATGGGTGGGCGACATTTCCGAGTTCACGACGGTCGATCAGCTCCGCTCTGAGATAGCCGAAGGGCTGGCTCGGACCAAGACCCAACATGCGCTCAACGAGTTTCGGAACAAGGCGTTGGAGGCGGTGATCAACGAATTGGACGTCGAGTTGCCGGAGGCGCTCGTTGAGGGCGAAACCGAGGCTCAGCTCCACTCCTTCGTGCATCAGCTCGACTCGCGCAATGTCGCCTTCGAGGACTACCTGCAGGTCACCGGCCAGACCCAGGAACAGGTAGTGGCAGACGCCAGGTCGCAGGCCGAGCGCGCGATCAAGACCCGTCTGGCTCTGGATGCGATTGCCGCCGGGCGGGGTCTCGAGGTCACTCGGGCCGACTTGGAGGAGGCGGTGGCTGCCGGTGCGGAAGAGGAAGAGATGAGCGTGGAGCAGTATCTGGAGGCGGTCGAACAGGCTGACCGGATGCAACTTCTGACCGCTGATATCCTGAGGCAGCAGGCGCTGGATCTGTTGATCGAGGAGGCCACTCCCATCGACGGCGAAGGCAACGTGCTGGATCTCAGCCTTCCCGAGCCGGAGGCTCCGGCCGAGAATGCTGAGGAGGGTGCTGAGGCAATAGACACCGCCGATCCGGACGGCGACGAACCAGCCGGCCACGAACCCGGCCACGAACAGACCGGCGAAACAGCGGAAGGGACCGATGACGCATCGGAACCGGACGAGGGCCCTGACAGCACGGCCGGAGCAAGGGACCTGAACGACGAGCGGACCGGCAACGACTAGCAGGCGAACAACGAAGAACCAAAAGACACCAAAAACCCCTCCGAGAGGGGCAGACTTTCACCCTCCATTGTTCGATGGAGTGGCCCAGCAATAGGAGACATACATGGGTTATCTGGTACCGACCGTGATCGAGAGCACCAGCCGGGGCGAACGGGCATTCGACATCTACAGCCGGCTTCTCAAGGATCGGATCATCTTCCTGGGCACACCGATTGACGACGGCGTGGCCAATGTGATCATGGCGCAGTTGCTTCACCTCGAGAGCGAGGACCCCGACAAGGACATCTCGTTGTACATCAACTCGCCCGGAGGGGTGGTATCGGCGGGCCTCGCCGTATACGACACGATCCAGCACATCAAGCCCGAGGTGTCGACGTTCTGCATGGGCCAAGCCGCTTCGATGGGCGCCTTGCTTCTTGCGGCGGGCACCGAAGGAAAGCGCTTCGGCTTGCCCCACAGCCGGGTCATGATCCATCAGGTGTCGGGCGGTGCGCAGGGCCAGGCAACCGACATTGAGATCCAGGCCAAAGAGATCATTCGCATGCGCGCCGAGCTCGATGAGATCCTCGCCCATCACACCGGCAAGGACATCGAGGTGATCAAAAAAGACACAGAACGTGATTTTTGGATGACAGCGGACGTCGCGAAGGAATATGGTGTTATCGACGAGGTGCTCGCTCCGCGGCACCTCCAGGCCGTCAACGACTGAGAAACGACTGAATCGACGATCGAGTTCAAACGACTAATCGGCGACCGACAGGTCTGAACGGCACGATAATAAGAACGCCGGTGCGAGGTGTCGGCGACTGACAACGGACGGGTGAACACCTGGTGTGAACAGCTGGTTTGAAACAGCTGGTGTGAAACAGCTGGTGTACCGTCCTGACAAGAGGTAGGCACGCACGTGGCAAAATTCGCAGACGGCTCGGATCTCCTGAAATGCAGTTTCTGTGGCAAGTCCCAGAAGCAGGTCAAGAAGCTCATCGCCGGGCCCGGCGTCTACATCTGTGACGAGTGCATCGACCTCTGCAACGAGATCATCGAGGAAGAGCTCGGCGCCACCGAAGTCGAGGTGGGCCCGACCGAGCTGCCCAAGCCGCGGGAGATCTACGAATTCCTCAACGACTACGTCATCGGACAGGACCGAGCCAAGAAAGTGCTGTCGGTGGCCGTCTACAACCATTACAAGCGGGTCAACGCCGGCGTCAAGCACACCGACGGCGTCGAGCTTCAGAAATCCAACATCCTCATGGTTGGCCCGACTGGTTGCGGCAAGACGCTGCTGGCTCAGACGCTCGCCCGCATGCTCAACGTGCCATTCGCCATCGCGGATGCCACCGCGCTCACCGAAGCCGGCTATGTGGGTGAAGACGTCGAGAACATCCTTCTCAAGCTGATTCAGGCGGCTGATTTCGACATCAAGCGGGCCGAGATGGGGATCATCTACATCGACGAGATCGACAAGGTCGCCCGCAAGGCGGAAAACCCGTCCATCACCCGTGACGTCTCCGGCGAAGGCGTTCAGCAGGCGCTGCTCAAGATCCTCGAGGGGACGGTTGCCTCGGTACCACCGCAGGGGGGTCGCAAGCATCCCCACCAGGAGTTCATCCAAATCGACACCTCCAACATGCTGTTTCTGTGCGGGGGGGCCTTCGCCGGGCTGGAGAAGATCATCGAGAACCGGGTCGGGAAGAAAGGCATTGGATTCGGCGCCGAGGTCCAGGGGCGCACCGACGTTCGCCCGGGTGATGCCTTCTCGGAGCTCCTTCCGGAGGACCTGAACAAGTTCGGCTTGATCCCCGAATTCATCGGGCGACTTCCGGTGGTGGCAACCGTCGAAGATCTCGACCGGGAGGCGCTCGTGAGCATCCTCACCGATCCGAAGAACGCCCTGGTCAAGCAGTATGGGAAGCTGTTTGAAATGGATGGGGTCGAGTTGGTCTTCGAAGTAGAGGCGGTCGAGGCGATCGCCGATCAAGCGCATTTGCGCGGAACCGGCGCCCGGGGGCTGCGGGCGATCGTGGAAGAGGTGCTGCTCAACACCATGTACGATCTGCCGTCTCGCGAGGACGTGCGCAAGGTGGTGATCACGCAGGAAGTCGTGGAAGAGCGGACCAACCCGACGCTGGTACCCCACTCCGATCTGACCACGCCGGAGGAGCGCACCGCCTGACCCCGGCTTCCGCCGGCCGCCGGCGGATCGTCAACCGTCGCCTTCGAGCATGAAGGGTGCCATCGCCTTCTCGAATTCGGGGAGCCAACGCGTGGGTCGTCCCGTCATGTCGAGAATGGCGGCTCCGACGGTTTGGGTTGCGTAGTCGACCCCGTTCTTGCGGATCCGCTGGCCCCAGGTGGCGGTTGCTCGTTTCATCTCCTCGACCCACGTCTCCACCGTCAATCGATCTCCCATTTCAGCCGATTTGAGGAAACGGGTGGTGATGGAGGTGACCACGATCCGAAAGCCCATGTCCTCCAGACGGATCAATCCGAGCCCGATGTCTTCCAGCAGCTGGATGCGGGCGGTCTCGAAGTACTGGATGTATGCGCTGTGGTTGACATGGCGGTACGGGTCGAGTTCGTAGAACCGGACGTTGATGTCAACGGCGTGCATCCGGCGACTCTATCGGTCCGGGCGGCCTTCGTGACTAGTCATCATGGCATTGCGACCTTTGACGACTACGGGGGGACACCGGCCCGCCGTTGCCCGGTACGTTGAGTGGTGTAGAGATCAGTAGCGGGAAACTACTACCTCCTCTCATATAGCGGGCGAAAAAGGCACCCCGACGGGGTGCCTTTTTCATGGGTTGGCGAGCCGGTCGAGGCCTAGGCGTCTGCTGCCCTCAGCGTCAGGCCGGAACCCTCCCGGGTGGTGATCGTCAGGTTTGGTCCTTCGATGACGTAGCTGGCCTGGCCGGACTCGAACACGGCATGGAATCGCGGTTGGTACTGCTCGTAGCCCTCACACAACTCTTGCTCTCCCTCGATCGGCCCGAATTGCATCTCGCCATCGCCTTCTACCGGACCCCCGATGCTGCCGTCGGCGATCTCGACAGGTCCGGCGTAATCGTTGCACCCATCGGTCCCGGACACCAGGTTGTTCGCCGCATCGAAGGTCATCGTTGCCGGCGTGGGTACCGAGATATTCGTGGCCGTATCCCCGTCCACAAAGCCGGTGACGACCCATTCGGTGCCGTCGAGGCGCCGATCTGGATCGGCGATCTCTCGATCGAGCAGCTCGATCGTGGTGGTGTCGTTGGCCAGGATCAGCTGATCGCCGTCCAGGCGCAACTCGGGCGACGACAAGAGAAACGCAGTCAACCAGTCGTCCTGTTCGTGGCGAATCTGCTCGCACCCCATGTCGGTTCCGCCCAACCCGGACACGAGAAGCGGAGCGCCGGCCGTTGCTTGCCCGTCGAGCGAGTATGCCCCTCCCATCGAGTTGCAGCCGGCGGTGGCTCCGAGGTTGCCGTCGTCGAATCTCAAGCGGATGCGGGTGCCCTCCACCAGGTCTTTGGGTTGGCCGTTCTCTGCGATTGACGTCGACCAGAATTCACGGCCGGCCAGGGATCCGGTGGTGCTGCCGGCGACCGGCGGGTCTTCTCCCCCAGCCCCCGGAGCCGGATCGCCGCCGCCGCAGGCGGTCATCGCCACGAGTGCGATCACCAGGAGGGTGATTCTTTTCATCTGAAGGTGAACGGTGGTTTCCATGCCGGTTAGATGGGTCCTGAGTAGCCGCAGGTTCCTGCCGGCCGCAACCCGGGGACAGCCGCGTTCTTCAACGCGTCGATCCGATCGGCCCGGCCAGATCCGCCGGTAACCTCTCTGACCTCATGGAGCCGACTTACAACCCTGCGTCCGTCGAATCGGGCTGGTATGACCGTTGGGACCGTGCCGGGATTTTTCGGCCTGAGGCCAACCCGGAAGGTGAGCCGTTTTCGATTGTGATTCCCCCGCCCAACGTGACCGGCGTGCTCCACCTCGGCCATGCTCTGGACCACACGATCCAAGACGCCATCGCCCGGCGGCGCCGGATGATGGGAGATGCCGTCCTCTGGCTCCCTGGCATGGATCACGCCGGGATCGCCACCCAGGTGGTGGTGGAAAAGCAGCTGGCCGACGAAGGCATGACCCGTCACGATTTGGGACGGGAACGGTTCGTCGAGCAGGTGTGGCAGTGGAAGGCATCGTCGGGCGGCAAGATCACCGAGCAGATGCGGCTGTTGGGCGACTCGGTGGATTGGAGCCGCGAGCGCTTCACGATGGACGAGGGACTCTCGGCTGCAGTTCGCAAAGTGTTTGTGCACCTCTATGACGAAGGAATCATCTACCGGGGCCACCGGATCATCAACTGGTGCCCCCAGGACCACACGGCCCTCAGCGACCTCGAGGTCAACCACATCGACACTCCGGGTGAGTTGGCTTACCTGCGGTATCCGCTGACGGATGGAACCGGCCATGTGCTGGTCGCCACCACCCGGGTTGAGACGATGCTGGGCGACACCGCCGTGGCGGTCCACCCGGACGATGAGCGATATCGCGACATGGTGGGAAAAAACGTCACGCTCCCGATCATGAACCGGGAGATTCCGATCGTCGCGGACGAGGGCGTGGACCCCGGCTTCGGGACCGGGGCCGTCAAGGTGACGCCTGCCCACGACCCGCTCGACTTCGAGATCGGCAACCGGGCCGGGGTCGAGCCGATCGTGATCATGGATCACGAAGGCCGGATCAACGAGAACGGGGGCGACTTTGCCGGCATGGACCGGTTCGACGCCCGGCGGGCCGTGAGGGAGCGCTTGGAGTCGGAAGGCTTCGTCGACCACGTCGAGGCGCGGGAACACGCAGTGGGGCATTGCCAGCGCTGCGACACCGTGGTCGAACCGGTGCTGTCCCAACAGTGGTTCGTGGAGGTCGAGCCGTTGGTGGGCCCGGCGCTGGAGGTGGTCGAGAGCGGCCAGGCGGAGTTTGTACCGTCTGGCTGGGAGAACACCTATTTCCGGTGGATGGAGAACTTGCGGGATTGGTGCATCAGCCGTCAGCTCTGGTGGGGTCACCGTATCCCCGCCTGGTATTGCAGCTGCGGAGAGGTGGTGGTGTCGGAAGACGATCCGGCGATCTGTCCCGCCTGTGGCAGCAACGACCTGGTTCAGGACGAGGATGTGCTCGACACCTGGTTCTCGTCGGCGTTGTGGCCCTTCTCCACGCTCGGGTGGCCTGACGAGACAGACGACCTCGACCGTTTCTATCCGACGAGCGTGCTCGTCACCGGATATGACATCATCAGCTTCTGGGTGGCCCGAATGCTCAAGATGGGCGTCCACTTCCTCCCCGACGTCCCGTTCCGCAAGATCGTGATCCATGGGATGGTTCGCGATGAGCATCACAACAAGATGTCGAAGTCGCGAGGCAACACCATCGATCCGCTGGAGGTGATCGACACCCACGGCGCCGACCCGCTCCGGCTGGCCCTGTTGCAGGCGGCCGGTCCCGGCCAGGACGTCCCGTTCGCCCTGGACTGGGTCGAGGGCGCCCGCAAGTTCGGCAACAAGCTGTGGAACGCGGTGCGCTATGTGACCAGCCGCACGGGGAGCAAGGCGGTTCCGGCCGAGGGCGGCTACCCGTCGGATCCCTCTCCGGAATCGGCGTGGATCCTGTCCCGGCTGTCGGCGGTGTCCGGCCGCTTCGACGAGCTCTACGAGGCCTTCCGCCTGTCCGATGCGTTCTCCCAGCTATACAACTTCGCCTGGTCCGAGGTGTTCGACTGGTACATCGAATTGTCCAAGGCGCTGGACGACGGGCCGGAAGGCGAGGAGGTGACTGCCACGCTCGGGGTGGTCGTGCGGGATCTGCTCAAGCTCTTCCATCCGGCGATCCCGTTCGTCACCGAGGAGCTTTGGGGCGAGCTGGTCGGGGATGGGTTCATCGCGGCCAGTTCCTGGCCCAGTGTGCCCGCCATCGAGGGCCCGCTTTCGATGCCGGCTTTCCAGGACGTTGTGTCCGGTATCCGGCAATTCCGCTCCACCCACGGATTGAGCCCGCGGGAGCTGTTGGATGTGGTCATCTCGGATCCGGAGGCGCTGGTCGAGCCTTGGTGGGATCGCCAGCTGCAGTCGCTGGCGGCGGCCCGAGCGTCGTATTCGGAGACGCGGCCACCGGAATCGACCCGGATCGTGGCGGGTTCGGTGACCGCCTACTTGCCGTTGGAGGGAGTCATCGACCTGGAGGCGGAACGGGCGCGGCTGCAGAAACGGATCGACGAGGAGCAGGTGACGGTGCAAAAGGCGGCGGCCAAACTCGACAACCCCTCCTATCTCGAGAAGGCGCCGGCCGCCGTGGTCGACAAGGAACGGTTCAAGCTCACCGAGGCCCAGGCGATCCTCGATTCGCTCCGGGCCCAGCTCGCCGACTTGAGCGGCTAGCCCATGGACTACGACGACGCTGTCGCCCTGGTCGACGCCCACGCCGACCGGGGCCTCAAACCAGGGTTGGAGCGAATTGCCGGGCTGCTGGAGCTGATGGGTGATCCCCATCACGCCTATTCGGTGATCCACGTCGCCGGTTCCAACGGGAAGACGTCGACGGTCGGCCTCGTCGCCGGGCTGGCGTCCGCCCACGGGATGTCGGTGGCCACCTATACCTCTCCTCACCTCCACCGAATCGAGGAACGGCTCCAATACAACGGTGTCTCGGCTTCGCCCGACGAGTTCGCGCAGGCAGTGGAGGACGTCAAGGTCTTCGAGGACATCTGGGAGCAGCAGGGTCGCGACCTCCTCACGTACTTCGAGTTCATGACGGCGGTGGCGCTTGCCTGGTTCGCCGACCGGGGCGTGGATCTGGCCGTGGTCGAGGTAGGGCTGGGAGGGCGCCTGGATGCAACCAACGTGGTGGCATCCGAGGTGGCCGTCGTCACCGGCATCGAGCTGGAGCACACTGAGCGGCTGGGCACAACCATCAAGGCCATCGCCGGGGAGAAACTCGCCATCACCAAGCCGGACAGCACGCTCGTGACCGGCGACCTGCACCCGGACGCATTGGAGGTGGCTCGGGCGGTGTCGACGGAGTTCGGCGTTCCCTGGTACACCTTCGACCGCGATTTTGGCATCGTCGAGGCCACGCCGGCGGTCGGCGGCTGGTTATGTGACATCCGGGGGCTGTACGATACGTACACCGAGCTCCTGTTACCCACGCACGGCAGAATCCAGATGCACAACCTGGCGGTGGCGGTGGCGGCGCTCGAATCGCTGTTCGATCAGCCGTTGGACGTCGAGGCCGCCCGGGCCGGGCTGGCGCAGGTGTCGAACCCGGGCCGGATCGAGGTGCTGGCCCACCAGCCGCTGGTCGTGGTCGACGTCGCCCACACTCCCAAGGCAGCCTCGGAGTTGCTCGTCGCCCTCGACGCCGAGTTCCCTCCGCTGCGCTGGCACATCGTCATGGGCGCCTCGCTGGGCAAGGATCCCGAGGGCATCGTGGACATTCTGGGAGCGGTCGCGGACAGTTTCACCGCAGTGGCGGCCGCCCATCCGCGAGCTATGGAAGCCGGCACGTTGGCCGAGCTCGCCCGGGATCACATCAATGGCTCGGTGGAGGCGGCCGATTCTGTCGCCGATGGTCTGGAACGGGCTGCTTCCCGTGCCGGATTCGAGGGAGCGGTGCTGGTGGTCGGCTCGGTCTTCGTCGCCGGCGAGGCACGGGCCGCGCTGCTCGGCATCGAGAACTCCCCGACCAACAGCCCCTATCCGTTCGAAGCTATCATCCCGCCCGATTCCGAATAATGGACTGAGCGTGGAACACACTTTTGTAATGGTCAAGCCCGACGGCGTGAAGAAGGGGCTCGTGGGAACCGTTATCGCCCGGCTCGAGGGCAAAGGCCTCAAGCTCGAGAAGATGAAGATGATGGACATCTCGCGTGATCTGGCCGAGCGGCATTACGGGGAGCACAGGGAACGGCCGTTCTTTGGTGACCTCGTCGACTTCATCACGTCGGGCCGGGTGGTCGCCATGGAATGGTCGGGTGCGTCGGCCATCGACGCAGCTCGCCAAATGATGGGCGCCACCAATCCTCTCGAGGCGGGGCCGGGCACCATCCGGGGGGACTTCGCAATCGAGATCGGCGAGAACATCGTCCACGGATCCGACGGGCCCGAGTCGGCGGAGCGGGAGCTGGGCCTTTTCTTCGGCTGATGGCCGAATTGGCGAGGTTCATCACGTCCCGGTTCGCCGAGCTTGCCAACCCTGACGACGCCACCCGGATGGCTGCCTACATGAAGACCGACATGCCGTGCTGGGGCATCAAGAAGCCCCAGCAGACACCGGTTTTGCGCTCCATGGTGAAGACCTTTCCGCCATCCGGTGCCGATGAGTACCGCTCACGGGTGCGGGAGCTGTGGGCGCTTCCGCACCGCGAGGACCGCTACGCCGCCATCCACTACGCCAGGGCGTTCTCGGAGTTCCAGACACCTGAGATGCTCGATCTGTATGAGTTCCTCATCCGCGATGGGGCCTGGTGGGATCTGGTGGACGACGTAGCCATCAACCTGGTCGGGGCCGTCTGGCTCGAGCACCGGTCGGTCGTGAGCCCCGTGATGGACCAATGGATCGAGGACGAGGACCTCTGGGTCCGCCGAGCGGCCATCATCGGCCAGCTCAAGCACAAAGGCGAAACCGACACCGAGCGGCTCTTTCGATACTGCCGGCAACAGGCGCCCGAGACGGAGTTTTTCATCCGCAAGGCCATCGGCTGGGCCCTCCGCCAACACGCCCGAGTAGACCCGGAGTCAGTCCGGGCGTTTCTGGCTGAAATGGGTGATGAGCTGAGCGGGCTCTCCCGGCGCGAGGCCGCCAAGCACCTCTGAAAAAATCGCCCGCCGTCGAATCCGGGCGTTCACCGTCGTCTCTTGGGTAGACCGACAATAGGAGAGGACATGAGACGAGAGGTGATGGGATTGGTGGCCGTGACGGCGATGCTCTTGAGCATGCTGGGCGTTGCCAACGCGGCAGTGCTGGCCGACGACGGGCCCCCGGTGGTGATGGCCCCGAGGGCCGAAGAACGCCCTACGGTGGGAACACCCTGGTGGGAACGGTGCCGCCGCATCTACCGCCAGGGCGAGATGACCCGCCGGATCTGGCACGCGTGCAACGACCATGCGCCCCACGACCGCCCCACCGATCGGGCCGTCTCCCGTTGTCGCCTCCTCCTGCATGAAGGCGACCTCACCCGGCGCATCTGGCTCGCCTGCCATGATCGGCCCACCGACCGGGCCCATGACCACCAGCGGCCAGTTGACCGACTGGTTGACCGACCGATTGACCGACCGGTTGATCG
>JBFIPU010000071.1:0-14470 GCA_041609995.1 Acidimicrobiia bacterium | reverse complement strand
GCAGATCGAGAACTTCCTCATCTCGCCCCGGATCACGGCTCGCACCATGTCCCTCCACCCGGCGGTCGCCTTCGGCGCCGCCATTGCGGGCGGTTCGCTGATGGGGGCCCCCGGGGCCTTGATGGCATTGCCTGTGGCCGCGTCCTTCCAGGCGTTCGCCGGTAGCTACATCGACCGCCACGAGGTGGTGGGCCGCGATCAGCAGGGTCCCGACGATCTCGAGTCGGATTCGTCCATTCCGTGAAGAGACGACAGGTTTCGACCGGCAACGAGTTCGAGAACCGTTATGGCTACTGCCGGGCGGTGCGGGTCGACGACCGCGTCCTGGTGGCCGGGACCGCCCCCATTCCCGCGGACGGCGGAGAGGTTCCCGAGAGCGCCGCCGACCAGGCCCGGTTGGTGCTGACGATCATCGTCGATGCGCTCCATGCGGCAGGAGCCGAGGCGAGTGATGTCGTGCGGACGCGCATGTTCATCACCGACCCCGCCGACAGCGAGCAGGTCGGGCTCGCCCACGGAGAGTTCTTTGGCGAGGCGCGTCCGGCGTCGACCATGGTCGTCGTCGCCGGCCTCCTCGACCCCCGCTGGAAAGTGGAGATCGAGGCCGAAGCCATCCGGAGTTAGCAGATCGGCTGGTGCCGCATGCGGCGATGAGGCCTGGCAGGACTGTGGCCCGTATCGGTGACCGGTCTCGGTGGCCCTACTCAGTGGCTCGACTCGGTGGCAACGTGGGCGGCCAGCCAGGTCGTCAGCGGCACCGCTGCGACGAGACCGATCGAACCGACCAGAGTTCGGATGATCTCGGTCGCCACCGCCTCGGAGTTGGCGAACGTCACCAGCGATTGTTCGGACAACACGAACAGCGCCAGTAGCGGCAGGGATGCGCCCGCGTAGGCGAGCACGAGTGTGTTTACGGTGGATGCGATGTGGTCGCGTCCGATCCGCAGCCCCGATTGAAAGAGTTGGCGAGGCGTCATCGTGGAATCGGCTTCGCGCAGCTCCCACACCGCTGACGCCTGGGTGACGGTCACATCGTCGAGGGCTCCCATCGCCCCGAGCACGACGCCGGCCAACACCAGGCCCCGGAAATCGAGCTCCTGGTTGAAGAGTGTCAGGAAGCTCGCCTCCTCAGTGGCGAATCCGGTCAGCTCCGCCACACTCACGACCACCCATGACAAAAGGGCCGTGAATAGCAACGCTGCCACCGTTCCGACGAGAGCGACGGTGGTCAGCGGGCGGAACCCGTGAGCCAGATACAGGGCGAGGTAGGCGATGGCGGAGGCCCCCACCACGGCTACCCACACGGGTGGTTGCCCATCCAAAATGGCCGGCAACACGAACCACAGGAGGACGGCGAGGCTCGCCGCCAACCCCGCCAACGCACTGAGTCCCCGCAGACGTCCCAGGAGCACCACGGCAGCGGCGAAGGCCAGAGCCACCCACACCAGAACCCCTCGACGCTGGCGATCGTGAAAGACGTATTGGAATTCCTCTGACTGTTCGGCTTGGTATCCGAGAACAACCTTGTCGCCGAGATCGAAGTCCGTAGCCCGTGACTGCGAGAACGTCTGAGTGACGAACCGGCCGATGTCGGGCCCGGCGGTCAGCTCGAAGTCCACGTCCAGACAGCCCTCGCAGGGTCCTGGCACAATCCGCGCCACCTCGGCCTCAAAGGTCTCGCTGATGACATAGGAAGCCAGCTCACCCGGATCGCGGTCTGAGCTCGGCCACAGCACGATGATGCCGACGATCACGGCTGCCGCCCCTGTGACCACGGCCGCCAGCAGCTGCTCGTTCGTGAAGACGAGGCGAGAAGGACCCGGATTGATCGAGCCCTCGGCGAATTCCTGCCAGTCGCTCAGATCCTCCGCGTCGTCCGTCACGGGCCAGAGCGTAATCAGCTGATTGCCGGTCACCGGGGAGACATGATCGGGTCGCACACCCGCCGACCGTGACGTTCCGACGATCGGCGGGTCGTCAAAGCAGCTAACACATCGGCTGCAGCCTCGCTATGCTTGAGGCCGCCGGCGTTCGCCGGTATTGCTCACACCTTCCATACACCCTTCCATGAGGCTCCCGGGGCATGCCGTGTCATCGGATCCGCGTCAGGAAATGGGAAAGGAACTATGCAAGACAAATCGATCACCATCGCCGAGTACCGGTCGCACGAAAGCGATACGGGCTCGCCCGAGGTTCAGGTTGCCCTCCTCACGGAGCGCATCAATCATCTCACCGGACACCTGAAGGTCCACAAGAAGGACCATCATTCGCGGCGAGGTCTCCTCATGATGGTGGGCAAACGCCGCCGGCTGCTCAACTACCTGCAGAACCAGGACGTGGAGCGATACCGGGCGTTGATTGCCAAGCTCGGACTGCGCCGGTAGGCCTACCAAACGTCCTCTGGGCGGTACCGAGATCTTTCTTGCATGGAGGGGGACGGGCAGTTGTCAGTGGCGACTGCTCAGTGTCACCGGGCACGTCCGTATGGCGTGCCCTCTGGCGCAGAGCCGTGTCTACTGGTAATTGACTCGTCCCGTGTGCAATCGAGAACGGCCGGCCCGAGCGGGTCGCCCGTGAGGCAAGAAGAAGAACCACACGCACCACACGGGTGCGCACTATCTAGGAGAAGACGAGTCAATGTTTGACAACGTCAACACGGTCTCTGCCACGATCGGTGGCAAGGAGATCACATTCACAATCGGGCAGCTGGCCCAACAGGCCGATGGCTCCGTTGTCGTCGCCGTAGGGGACACCCAGGTCCTCGTGACCGCAGTCGCCAAGCGCGAAGTACGCGAAGGTCAGGACTTCTTTCCACTGACCGTCGATGTCGAGGAGCGGATGTATGCGGTGGGCCGAATCCCCGGCTCATTCTTTCGGAGAGAAGGCCGCGCCACCGAGAAAGCGACACTGACAGCGCGCTTGATAGACCGGCCTCTCCGTCCGTCGTTTCGCGATGGTTTCCTCAGCGAGACTCACATCGTTGCCACGGTCATGGCCGTGGATCTGGAGAACCCCTATGACGTGATTGCCCTCAACGGGGCGTCCGCTGCCCTTTCCACCAGCCCCATTCCATTCGAGGGACCGATTGGGGCCGTTCGTCTCGGCTACCGGGACGGCGTATGGGAGCCGTTCCCGACCTTCCAGGACCTCGAGGAATCGGTGTTCGATCTCGTGGTGGCCGGAGTCAAGAATCCGGATGGGGGCATTGACGTGATCATGGTCGAGGCGGGCGCCACCGAGGAGGCGGTCCGGCTGATCGAGGCGGGGCAGCCCCCGACGGACGAAGATGCCGTGGCCCAGGGCCTCGAAGAGGCCAAGGATTACATCCGCACGATGATCGACAAGCAACTCGAGCTGCGGGCGCTGGTCGACATCGAGGAGGTCGAGTACGAATCGCTCATCCCCTATACCGACGAGCACGTCCAGATGGTCACCGGCGCCATCGGCGATCGCCTGATTCCGGTGATTTCGTTGACCGGCAAGAAAGAGCGTGGCCTGGCGCAGAAGGCGCTCAAGACCGAGGTGGTCGAGGGCCTGATGGGCGACAGCGACGACGAGGACCTCGAACGGTCGCTGAAGAAGGCGTTCGATGCGGTCGCCAAGAAGACGATGCGCAACCGGGTCGTGACCGAAGGTATCCGCCTCGACGGTCGCGGTCCGGCTGACATCCGCCAACTCGACGCTCAGGTCGGCGTGTTGCCGCGGGCGCACGGATCTGCGCTGTTCACCCGGGGCGAGACCCAGGTCCTGAATGTCACGACCCTGGGGATGTTGCGGATGGAGCAGATGCTCGACACCATCGACCTCAGCGAGTCGAAGCGCTACATGCACCATTACAACTTCCCACCGTTCTCGACCGGCGAGACCGGCTTCATGCGCGGGCCCAAGCGACGCGAGATCGGGCACGGGGCCCTGGCGGAAAGGGCACTGCTGCCGGTGATCCCGAGCAGCGAGGAGTTCCCCTATGCCTTCCGGCTCGTGTCCGAGGTGCTGGCGTCGAACGGTTCCAGCTCGATGGCTTCGGTGTGCGGATCCAGCCTTTCGTTGATGGACGCCGGCGTGCCCGTGTCCGGCCCGGTGGCCGGTATCGCCATGGGCGTGATCGCCCAGGACGGTGAGTTCGTCACTTTGACCGACATCCTCGGAGCCGAGGATGCGCTGGGAGACATGGACTTCAAGGTCGCCGGAACGGCTGAGACCATCACCGCCATGCAGCTCGACACCAAGATCGAGGGGTTGCCGTCGGAGGTGCTCACCAAGGCGCTCTATCAGGCCAAAGACGCCCGCATGACCATCCTGGACGTGATGCAAAAGGCCATGCCGGCCCCGCGGGAAGAGATGCGCCCGTACACGCCGCGTATCGAGGCGGTCCAGGTACCGAAGGACAAGATCGGCGAAGTCATCGGGCCGAAAGGCAAGATGATCCGTCAGATCGAAGAGGACACGGGCGCTGTGCTCGACATCGATGACGACGGAACCATCCGCATCGGTGCCGCCGATAGGGCGTCACTGGAAGCCGCCAAGGAGCTCGTGATGTCCGTGGCGTTTCCGCCAGAGCCGGAGGTCGGCGTCGAGTACGAGGGCGAAGTCGTCAACATCACCAAGTTCGGCGCTTTCGTCAACATCCTGATGGGACGCGACGGGCTGCTCCACATCTCCAAGATGGGTGGCGGCGAGCGCGTCGACAAGGTCGAGGACGTCTACAACCTCGGTGACAAGGTGACGGTGGTGGTCGAGGAGATCGACCGCAATGGCAAGATCAGCCTGAGACTTCCGGGAGCCGAGCCGGTCAAGAAGCGCGACGGCGACCGCGACCGGGGCGGGCGTGACCGCGATCGGGGCGGACGCGACCGTGACGGTGGCCGTGATCGGGAGCGAGGTGACCGGGACCGCGACCGGGGCGGACGCGACCGTGGCCGTGATCGGGAGCGGGGTGACCGGGACCGTGATCGCGGTGAGGGCGGACAACGCCGGCGCCCCAAGCAGCGCAACAACGATGGTGACCGGGGACGCGAGCCGGCCCGTTCTGGCCAGAGCCCCCAGCGCAAGATGGTCTCCTTCGAGGACGAATTCGACGGCTAACCGTCAGCCAGGAGCACCTCCAGCTCGGCGGCCAGTTCTGCACTGAAGGTGTTGGCTCCCGCCGAGTTGAGGTGCAAGAAATCCTCGAAGTAGTCGGTCGTCCACTCCGGCCGGGTTCCGTCGATCAGCGGTATACCGGTGGCGTGGGCGATCGATCGCAGCGCTGTGCGGTACCGCTCGTAGTCGGCCGCTCCGTTGGTGTGGAGCGACAGATAATCGGCGCCCGAGTAGGGCATCTCCACCAACACCACCTGCACGCCGCGCGCCTGGAGTTTGTCGATGAGGCGCACGACGGCCGCCACCTGGCTGTCCTGATCGCCGCCGGCGTCCACCGAGTAGTCGTTGAGTGCCCGTTCGCGGGTGCGGTTGATGAGGATCGTGTCGTTGCGGTACGGCTGCTTGGTGAAATCGTCGATGGCGCGGATGCGCTCCTCGGCAATGTCATCCCGGTACTGGGTGATCAGTGAAACCGGATCGCGCAAGAACCCCCGAATGCGCACCAGGGCAAAGAGCTCGCCAAAAAAACGGTCGGCCTTTTGGCCAATCGCCTCTTGCCCCAGGAACGACGCCCGGCCGGCCGAGTTCATGTACCCGGAGGTCACCGACAGATTGGAGCGCGAACCGTCATTGAGATCACGGCTGGTGAGGCCGATGACCACCACCTCGGGTCCGAGGAGGGGTTCGACCACGTTGATCGTCCAGTCTTCGATCAGTTTGCCCGGTGAGCCGTCGAGCCCTGCGTTGTAGACGCGCTCGAACCGGGTGTCGCGGGCGATGACGTCTGAGATGATGTCCGAGTTGACCGCCGAGTTGCCGACGAACACGATTTCGGCCCCCCCGTTGTTGGCCAGCGCGCTCATTTCGGCCACTTTCCGATCCGTCTGGGCGAAGTTCCATTGGGGATCCGCCAGGCCGGCCGACAGGATGCGGGCGATGACCTCGGCCACCACCAGCACGGCGAGGAACGTGAGCCAGGTGGTGCGCGTTATCTTGTGCCCGCGCTCGGCTACCGCCAGCTCGACGCTCCGATTCATGTCTTCTTCGGTGGTTGCCTGCACTGGTAACGCTGCCATCAGAATTGGAAGTAGATGAATGGAACCTGGGCGGCTCCGCTGAACACGACGATGCCCACCACCATGACTCCGAATGCCAGGCCCCGTTGCACCGGGCTCCACGTGAGAATGGCCGTCTGCTTACCCAGCTGACGCTGCGCCAGATCGATGGCGAGCATCATGAGGCCGAGCGGGATGAGAAGACTGATCGCTCGGAAATCGGGAGCGCCCGCCCGCAGGGTCAGGATTCCGGTCAGATATGACCACGCCTGTCCGAAACCGTCGGCCCGGAAGAAGATCCACGTCAGGCACACCAGGTGGAAGGTCGCCAGTATGGGCAAGATGTCTCGCGGTTTGACGGGGTCGTTCGCCTGCTTGGGCGCCCGGTCGCGCATGAATCGGTGGCCGATCAGGTAGAGGCCATGGAGCCCGCCCCAGATCACGAAGTTCCAGGAAGCGCCGTGCCACAGCCCTCCCAGCAGCATCGTCAGCGCCAGGTTGCGGTAGGTCTTGTTCACGCCTCCCCGGTTGCCGCCCAGGGTGATGTAGAGGTAGTCGCGCAACCAGGTGCTGAGGGAGATGTGCCAGGTCCGCCAGAAGTGGGTGATGTTGCGAGAGAGGTAGGGCTGCTCGAAATTGACCATGAGCTCGATCCCCAATAACCGCGACGTGCCGCGGGCGATGTTGGAGTAGCCGGAAAAGTCCCCGTAGATCTGCAGCGAAAACGCATACAGCCCGACCAGGAGCATGACCCAGCCACCGGTTTCGGATCGGGCAAAGGCCTCGTTCACGGATCCGGCCAGGCCATCGGCGATCACGACCTTCTTGAAAAGGCCGAGCAGGATGAGGAAAACGCCCGAAAACAGGTCGTCGCGCCGGGGAAGCGAGCGCCGGGCCTCGATCTGGGGCAGGAGCCGCCGGGCTCGCTCGATCGGTCCCGCCACCAGCTGCGGGAAGAACGCGACGTAGACGGCGAAGTCCAGGAGGTTGTCGGTGGGTTCCATCTCGCGGCGGTAGACATCGATCGTGTAGCCCAGCGTCTGGAAGGTGTAGAAGGAGATCCCGACCGGGAGGATGATGCTGAGGAAGGCCGGTGAGGTTTCCAGCCCGAAGCCGTTCAGCAACGCGGTCGCCGAATCCGTGAAGAAGTTGAAGTATTTGAAGAACCCGAGGATTCCCAGGTTCACCCCGACGCTGGCGAGAACGAGCCGCCGCCGTACGTTGTCGTCTTCGCTCCGGCCGAGGGCGCGGGCGATGGTGTAGTCGGCGATGGTGCTGATCCATATCAGGCTGAGGAAGCGCCAATCCCAGCTTCCATAGAAGATGTAGGAGGCGACGAGCAGCAGCGCGTTCTGACGTTTGCGGAGAACGGTCCAGTACAGGACGAAGACGAGTGGCAGGAAGGCCGCGTATTGAAGAGAGTTGAATGCCATGTTCCGCTTCTCGTGTGCCCAGTCTCGTGCCCCGTCTCGCCCTACACCAGTCCCACCGACGGGAAGCGCTGAGCACACCCCGGGTCTCTCCTCGGCGATCATTGTAGGAAGGTCGTCGGGTATCCGGTTTGGGTCGGTAACACTATTTCCCTTCCTGTTATCGGCCGCTGTGTGGGTTTTGCCACCTTGTTGTTTTGTAATCGAACATATGTTCGATTACACTGATTCGCCCTACAGGAGGAACGAAACCTGACAGCAGCCCTCGATCTGGCTCCTGACAACCGGCGGGCATCGGCAGAAGTGCCACCCCGCGGGGCTGCATCGGGCGGGGCTGCATCCAACAGTGCTGCATCGGGCGGGGCTGAATCCGGCAGTGCTGCATCCGACAAGGCAGATTCGATCGCGTTGTTCTCAGTGGAGTCTCTGTGGGGGCCGGGGCAACTGCTGGGGTTGGTAGGGGTGCCGGGTCTGGGGATGACCCGGGTGGCGGTGGCGCAAATGGCGGCGCTCATGGGGCCACTGGCGTGGGTGGAGCGCCCCGCGCCCCGTCCTCCCGGCAGGGACTCCTGGTTCTCGCCGGCAATCGGATGGGAGAACGGGATCGAACCGGACCGGCTGGTGGTGGTGCGCACGTTCGAACCGACGAGCTGGGCAGAGGCGACGGCGACGCTGATGGATGGCATGGCGGCCGTGTGCGCCGAGGTGCCTGCCCGTGTGCCAGAGGCGATATTGCGGCGCCTGGCTGCCCGGGCCCGGGCGCGACGGGCCCGGTTGATACTGCGGTCGCACATGCCGTTGCCTACCGGGATCGCTCATACCGTGATCACCGGCGACTCGGTGGAATGGACCGGCGCCGAGCAGGGCCGGGGCCGGTTGTTGCAACGCCGGGTGAGCGCAATCGCGCAGGGAAAGGGGGTGAAGGGCCCCGCTCTCGAGCTGGAGTTCGAAGACGATGGCACGAATATTGTGTGTGTGGTTTCCCGATTGGGCGTTACGACGGCCAGACGCGCCGCCGGATAACCCGGCCCAGGTGATCGGCCCCGACAACCGGGTCACCGGTGTGAATCAGTTGGCTGCGGCCCGGGGTCTGGCCGTGGGCATGCGACGCCGGGAGGCGGAGGCGATCTGTCCTGAAGTCGTGACCCTGATCGACGACCAGGCGGCGTCGGCAATGGCTTTCGAGCCGGTTGCCTGTGCCATCGAGGAGGTGGTGGCGACCGTCGAGGTCGTTCTGCCCGGCCTGGCCCTGGCGCCCATCGCCGGAGCCGTCAGCTACTACGGCAGTGAAGTTGAAGTGGTGCAACGAGTTCACGAGGCCGTCAAAGAGACAGGCGGAGGTGGGGCGCACGTGGGAGTGGCCCGGGGGCCGTTCGCTGCCCGTCACGCTGCTCAGGCCGCCACGCCCGATGCTCCCCGCGTGGTCGACAACGATGACGACTTCCTGGCTTCGCTGGATATCGAAGTGGTCGGTCACGAAGACCTGGCGGCTACGTTCCGGTGGTTGGGCGTTGCCACCCTCGGCGAGCTGGCGCGGCTGCCCCGGGCGGCGATCGCTTCCCGGTTCGGCACCGTGGGGCTGACAGCACATCAGTTGGCCAGTGGTGAGGATCGCTCACTTCGGCCCAGCCATCTGGAAGGCCCCCCGATTGCCGAAGAGAAGTTCGAAGACCCGATCATCCACCTGGAACAGGTGGGGTTCGTGGCCCGTTCGATGATCACCACCCTCAAAATGGTGCTGGCCTCTGAGGGCGCCAGTCCCCATGCCGTCGACATCGAGGCCGAAGCCGCCGATGGGACGGTCCGCAATCGAACCTGGCGATCGCCGCACCCGTTCACGGCCGACGAGCTGACGGAGCGGATCAGATGGCAGCTTCATGCGTGGGTGGCCAAAGGCGGGATTCCGGGCGGGTTGGTACGGCTGCGGGTCATTCCGCATGAGGTGTCAGATCAGGGCCGGCAGCTGGCACTGGGTCATGATGCGATTCGAGAAGATGAGGCCCATCGGGCGTTGCTGCGGACCCAGGCGGTGGTGGGGGCCGACCAGGTGGTAGTGGCTCGACCCCAGGGAGGCCGCGACCCGGCCGAACGGGTGCAGTGGTCCCGGTGGGGAGAACAGGCTGCCACTCCCCGGCGCGACCTGGCTGCTCCATGGCCGGGCGCCATTCCCCGGCCTGCTCCGGCGCTGGTCCCCGAGCCCCCTCCCCACCTCGAAGTCGAATGGGATGAGGGGGTGCCCGTGCGTGTCCGGCTGCGGTCGCGCTGGGTTCCGGTGTTGAGTTGGGCCGGGCCGTGGAGGAAGATGGGGAGGTGGTGGGAAGGTGACGAGCCGGCCGATCGATACCAGCTCGTCACCTCCACCGGCGCTCTGCTCATAGAGACCAAGCAGAGCCGGGCCTACGTACTCGGGATCTACGACTGAGGGTCCCCCCTCTCAGTCCCCCTCGAGTAGAGCCGTTATACGTAGATGTGCAGGTCTGATGTTTCCGAGCGCGACAGAAACGTGTCGTACTCGGCTATGTCGGCGTTGAAGGCGAGGTCGTCGCGGGTCACACCGTATTCCCGCATCGATGAGCCGCACACATACACGTGCGCTCCTCCGATTTCCAGTGCGGCGATCAGCAGCTCCGGTCGCGCATACCCACCGTCTTCCGGGGTGGGTGGGCCCAGTTGACCGTATGGTCGGCTGGGGCCATTGATCCTCGCCTCGAATCCGTGTGCGAGCACTCGAACCGCCGGACCGTAGAAGAACAGCGACACCCGATCTCCTCGCGAGCGTGCCGCAATGCCGAATTTGAGCGGTGCCATCAACGCAAAAGCGTCTGGGTCCGAAATCGCCAGCCCGACCGAATGCCCGGCGCGCGTTCCCTTTCGATTCGCAAATCGGTGGGTCGCATCGGCCGTATGGACTTCGGTCGTTCGGAGTGTGTTGATTTCCGGCTTCGCCAAACCGGCTCGCTGGACGACTGTCTGACTGAGGAACTCCCGCCGTGCCCGATAGTGCTTGCTCCCTTTGTCTACTGGCATCCTGAGTTGCCTCATGTGCATCCCCTTCTATGTGCGACTGAGTCGCTGTTTTGTTGACACCGTGTCGACCTGTGTAAAGAATCGGTAAATGTCGGAGGGGGATTTAGGAATTTCCTAAAGAATTCTTCTGGCGGGACCGCGCAAGTGACTAGTGATTGGTGTCTAGTCCGGACTGGTCATTGGTTCGGCTCGGTCAGTCGGACGTACGTCTCGCGAATTGCATCCTCGGCCCGGCTTCGCAGGTCTTCGACGGGATTGTCCGCCTCGGGTTCGACCCGGATCGGAGAGTGGATGACCATGGTCACCCGTCCCGAACGGATGAGCCAGTCTCCTGGCTTCCAACACTGATCCGACCCCACGAGCGTCACGGGCAGCACGGCGGCGTTTCCCGAGTTGGCGGTCACGAATGGGCCCTTCTTGAAGGGAGCGACGACGCCGGTGCGGCTGCGGGTCCCTTCAGGGAACACCACGAGCGAGTGGCCGTTGTCGAACAAGGTCTTGAGTCGGCCGCGTAGTTCGGCCACGCCCGCCGCTCCTGCCTGGCGGTCGACCCGCACCATGTTCATCGATTTCAGGATCGTGCGGAAGATCGGGATCTTGTACAGCTCCTTTTTTGCCATGTACCGCAAGGAGAACTGCTTGAGGGCGACGAACTGGATGAGCGGATCGATATTCGAGTTGTGATTGCTCACGATCACGACTCCGGTCTCCTGGGGGATGTTCTCGGTTCCCTTGATGTCGATATCGATGTTGGCGATGTCGAGGAGCGTCTGTGCCCACCGCTGACCGGCTCGATCGGCGACTCGGTGCAGGCCGCGGTGCGACGCGAGAAACGCGATCGTGCCGTGCCATAGGGTGAGCGGGACCAACGCCAGGTAGAAGGCGGCCGTCCGCACCAGGGTCATGGGCTCACTGGCCCCGGAATTCGGGGGGCCGCTTCTCCATGAAGGCCACCATCGCCTCCTTGATGTCGTCGCTGTGAAGGAACGCAGCGTTCCACAACGCCACGTAGTCGAGCGCCTCCTCGATGGTGCGTTGCCGGCCGATGCGCAGTATGTGCTTGGCGCCCTGGGTGGTCAGCGGGGAGTTGGCGGCAATCTCTTCGGCGAGTTCCATGGCGGCCTTGTGGAGCTCTTCCTTCGAGGTGAGAATCCGGTTCACCAGACCCATGTGGTGTGCCTCGCCGGCGTCGATGTCTTTGCCCGTGTAGACCAGTTCGGCCACGTATCCAGGGGCGATGACATGTGGCAGGCGCTGCATGGTGCCGACGTCGGCGATGAGGCCGAGCTTGGTCTCCCGGACGGAGAACACGGCATCCTCGGATGCGAGGCGGATGTCACAGGCGGTGATCAGGTCGACGCCCCCGCCGATGCAGGCTCCGTGGATGGCGGCGATGACCGGCTTGGTGCAGTCGGCGATCGAGCTGAGGGAGGCTTGGAGACGCTTGATCTGGTGGTATTCGTCCATCCGCTTGCGCACCGCCGAGCCTTCGATCTGGGATAGATCACCGGCGATCGCCGCTCCGAACTCTTTGAGGTCGATCCCGGCGGTGAAGGAAGGGCCCTCGCCCTGGATGATGACGGCTCGCACCGTCTCGTCCTGGTCGAACGAGGCCATCGCCAGGGGGATTTCGGCCCACATGTGGCTGTCCATGGCGTTGCGGGCCTCGGGCCGATTGAGCCACAACACGCCGACGTGGTGCCGGGTTTCTACGCGGATCGATTGGTACATGAATCCAGGTTACAGCTCCGACCTGGGCGGCCGAGGAAAGAAGCCGCTGGTCCGGGCGATGTACTCCTCGTATCCCTGGCGGCGCTTCTTCAGTCCCTTTTCGAGCAGCTTGGCCCCGGAGATCCGCATCAACAGGGTCGACATGACGATCGGGCCGACGATGGTGAGCCAGCCTTCCCACCCGACCGAGGCGCCGATGAAAAAGTGACCCCACCACACCATGAAGTCACCGAAGTAGTTGGGGTGGCGGGTGTAGCGCCATAGCCCCTGGTCCATCACCTTGCCCTGGTTGTCCGGGTTGGCCTTGAACCGTGCCAGCTGGGCGTCTCCCACCGATTCGAAGAAGAAGCCCACGACCCAGGCGATCACGCCGAGGATGTCGAAGATGCCGAGCGGCGCCGCCACCGACATGCCCACCTGGACGGGGAGCGACACGACGAACATCAACAGGCCTTGTAGGCCGAAGACCGTGTAGAGGCTGACGAGGGGGAACCGTTCGCCGTGCTTGCGGCGCATCGCCTGGTAGCGGTAGTCCTCCGGCTCGCCAAGATTGCGGCTGAAGAGGTAGCCGCTGAGGCGCAGGCCCCACACCGTCACCAGGATGGCGAGCAACCATTGCCGGGCCGGCTCGCCCTCGCCCACCAGGAACGAGATCCATGCGACGAGCACGAATCCGAGCGGCCAGACCGGGTCGACGATGCTCGCATCTTCGAGCCGGAGGCTGACCAGCCACACGAGGAACATGAGGGCGACGATGCCCGCGGCGGAAAGCAAGAAGACCATCGATCTCATTCTGGTAGATGTGGGCCGCCGCTGCCGGATGGGATTCCCCGGGGACCGGGCCCTAGCGTACGGAGGCGATCAAGGTGCTGATGCAGTAGGAGGCACCGGCAATGAGTGAACGATTCGAGGAGGTGCTCACCGGGGGTCATCCCAACTCCCTCGGGAGGACGCTGGAGGTCGTCGATGCGGTCCTATCGGATCGGTCGATGCTGAGGGAGCTGTATCACTGCTATTTCTCCGACGACGAAGTCGTGCGTTTGCGGGTGTCGAGCGCCATGAAGCGGGTGACGAACGCCCATCCGGAATGGACGATGGACTTCATCGACGGGCTGCATAGCGATATCGCGGCCATCGATCAGGCTTCGACGCAGTGGACACTGGCACTGCTCTTCGACCTCACGAAGCATTTACAAACCGAAGAACAGCGCACCCGGTCGGTCGAGATCATGAAGCGCAATCTCGCCGAGCACAACGACTGGATCGTGCTGAACAACTCGATGCAGGTGCTCTTTGATTGGTCGCGTGATGACCCGGGCTTGCGTTCCTGGTTGAAACCGCATTTGGAGAGGCTGCAACACGAGAGTCGTAAATCCGTGGCCGGCCGGGCGAAGAAGCTGCTCGCCGAACTCAGCCATTCCCGAAAGTGAGAGTCGACGCAATGTCTTCGAAGGCGTCCATCCAGGCGCGATCCGACTCATTGGTGATGCCGGACCATAGCAGGCAGATAATCCCATCACGCGGCGGCTTGCCGAGCTGAGCAGAACGGGTCAGGTGGAACGGTTAGGGCAGGGATCAGCCGGCGAATCCGCCGGAGAAACCGCCCCTGGCTTGCTTGGGAGCGAAAGCCGCCGATAGGGCGTCGCTCGAGAAATAGTCGGATGGAACCTGGCCGTCAACCGCGAAGTGGTACAACGCCGTTTGGAAGATGCCGCTGAGCGCCGCCAGGACCACGGCGACCAGAATCATCCAAAGCACGGCCAGGACGATGGTGACGCCCAGGATCGCTCCTCCTGCGAAAGCTCCCAGCACCACTGCCACGATGGCCGGAAGGACGGCGACGAACCCGATCAACGAGAAGCCGACCTGAGCGGCCAGATTCTCACCCCATGTTTGGCGGAAGAGATTGCCGGACTTCTTGACGGCGTCGCCGACGCTGATGCCCTCGATGACGATGACCGGCAGCACGAGGAACGTGACGACCGACCACGCCATCCCGGCGATGCCGGCAACGAGCTGTCCGATGAACCCGGCCCGCTCTTCGATGGCTTGCAAAATGATCGAGACGGTGGCCGAGATGATCGCCCAGGGCAGGATCTTGCCGGCCCGGCTCCTCGCACCTGCCAGTGCGCTCCCGAGGGTCGGGTC
>JBFIPU010000070.1:0-14658 GCA_041609995.1 Acidimicrobiia bacterium | reverse complement strand
TTTTGACCGGTGTCATCACCCTCCAGCCAAACGGCTGTTGGACACTCGATCTGGGCGACGCACCGCGCACCATCGTGTTTCCCCCGGGCTATTCGAAGGCCGCCGATGATCCAACGGTGATGGCTGGGCCGGATGGGGTGCTGGTCGACACCGATATGCGGATCGATGCCGTCGGGGGCATCATCCCGGCCTCGACCATGCCGGGCGTGCCCGACGGCTATTGGGGCAACTACCTGGCCTTCTGCGACGGGCCCTTGGACGAGGTCGTGGTTGTGGATTCGATCCTTCCGGCATTCGAGCCCACCCACCTGGACGATGATGAGTGGGCGGACATGGTTCGCAGCGCTGATCTCGCACTCTCGTGGGAATGCGGCCTGGGCTTCACGATCTCGACCGAAGATCAGAGGGTGGCAGTGATGCTGCACCCAAGCGACGACGGCACCGCACCCCTCCCACCGGTCTCCTTTCCGAATGGACGATGGACCGCACAGGTCGTGGTGGGAAAGCACCTGCTCGCCAACAACTGCGACGACGTCGTCGAAGGTTGGGAACCCGTGGCGCACGTCGCAAGGCGCTGGCCGATCGTAGCCGGCGAGTTGGACTTCGCTCCGCCCGAGGAACCGTGCGCGGGCAGCGGGCCCATCATCGCAAACGCGCAAGGCCTGGTGGTCGAGACACCCAAGGGATTGATCGAATTGGGCGATCTCACGATCGCAAATTCTGCCTATGGGTGCTTCGCCGGGTAGCCGCTACTTGAGTTCGACCTGACCGCCGGCTGATTCGATCGCAGCCTTGGCGGCTTCGGCGTCGTCCTTGTTGGCGCCCTCGAGGACGGCCGTCGGGGCCTTCTCGACGAGCTCTTTGGCCTCCTTGAGGCCGAGCTTGGTGATGCCACGCACAGCCTTGATGACCTGGATCTTGTTCCCACCGTCGCCCGTGAGCATGACGTCGAACTCGTCCTTCTCCTCGTCGGCCGCTGCTCCGGCGCCGTCACCGGCTGCCGCCGCCGCGACCGCTACCGGGGCTGCGGCGGTGACATCGAAGTGCTCCTCAAACGCCTTGCGCAACTCGTTGAGCTCTAGGACCGTCATCTCCTCGAACGCCTTGATGAAGTCTTCTGTGGACATCTTTGCCATGGTTATTCCTCCGTGCTTTCTGATTCTTCTGTTTGATCTTCCGTGTCGCCCTCGGCCGGAGCCCCGGGTTCTTCCGCCTCCGCATCTCCGGTTTCTGGCGCCCCGCCCTCTTCACCACCGGCCTCTTCACCACCGGCTTCTTCATCACCGGCGCCTTCAGCACTTGCGATCTCGTCGCCGGATTCGGCTGAGGCTTCAGGTACCTCCGATTCGGCTGCGGCTTCAGGTACCTCCGATTCGGCCGGGGCATCTTCCGACGCCCCGTCGTCACCGGCGTCACCGTTATCTGCCTGCGCGGTGGTGTCGGCCTCTCCTGTGCCACCGGGTGCCGCGCCTGCCTCCTTCTTCTCGGCGAGTTGGTCCATCATGCTGACGAAGCCCGACAACATGGTGTTCATGAGGCCCGCCATGTTCTGCAGCGAGGCCACCAACAACCCGGCCATCTTGGAGAGCTGCACCTCCCGGGGTTCGATGTCGGCGATGGCCCTGATCTGTTCGGCGTCGACCATGCCGCCGGCCAGGAGTCCACCCTTGAGCACGAAGGCATCGACTTCGGCTGCGATGTCCTTCATTGCCTTGGCCGCAGCTACCGGGTCATCGGACACGAAAGCAATTCCGGTCGGGCCGTTCAGCAGGTCCAGCAGGTCCTCCAAGCCCGCGTCCGAAGCGGCCCGGCGGGCCAGGGTCATCTTGTAGATCTTGTATTCGGCCGAGGCCTCCCGCAGTGCCCGCCGGAGACGTTGTTGCTGGGAAACGGACAATCCCCGGTATTCGGTGACGAAGACTGCCCTCGACTCCTCGAGGCGGTGCTTTATATCGGCCACGGCCGCGACTTTGTCGGCCCGTGGCTCTCGTTTCGTATCTGTTGCCATGTTCACCCTTCGGGTATGCCGGGCATCAAAAAAAGCTTCCGGCTGGATACCAAAGCACGGAAGCTCGCCCACCAATCCGATTTGCGCACGGGGGCGGGGTTGACGTCCTGCGTGGGCGCAGCTCGCGCTGCTTTAGTCCCTTGGGGGCACCGACGGTCTTCGGCATCGAATATGTTGCGGCGCCAGTGTAATCGGCAGTTTTTGGTCTCGGAAGAAGGCCTGGTCGCGCCTGGTCCGCTTCATCTGGGCGTGCTGTTCAACGCGCCGGATGTGGGCCGGGCTCCGCCGGAGCGACCGGGGAGCCTGACGATGGGCTGGCCCGCAACGCGCTGCTGTGGGCGTTCCAGAACGAGTTCCTCGTCGAGCCGGTGGGCGCGCCCCGCGAGGTGTACGAGATCCAGATGCTCTACGGCATCCGCACCATCGACCAGCACCGCCTGGCCGCCGCAGGCCACGACGTGCGGGTGCTCATCAGCTACGGCGAGGCTGGTACCCGCCGTACGCGCGCCGCCTCACCGAGCGGCCCCGCCAACGTCGGGTTCGTGCTCCGCCACGCCTTCGTCCGGGATCAGCTGCCGGGCGCGTAGTCCGGTGGCGGCACGAACGCGCCGACCACCTCGTTGGCCAGCCGCGCGAACGCCAGCGGGGTCCGATCCTCCAGGTGGGGCCCGATCACCTGCCACCCCACCGGCAGCCCGCTCGCCGCGGCCGGGGTTGTTGACGCGATCGGACCAATAGGCTGGCGACAATCCATCTGAGAGGATCCCATGGCTGTCGCCGACCAGGTGCCCGTTTCTTCAGGTTTCGCCGCCAAAACGGATGGTGCCGACGTCATCTCCGACCTCGATCTCGCCGGCAAGACCGCAATCGTCACCGGGGGATACAGCGGCATCGGCCTGGAAACGGTTCGGGCTCTGGCCGACAAGGGGGTGCGGGTTGTTGTGCCGGTTCGGTCGCCAGACAAGGCTGCCGAGAATCTGGCCGATGTTCACGGTGACGTGAGTACCTTCCCCCTCGACCTGGGAGATCTCCGTTCGGTACGTAGCTTCGGTGATTCGATGGTGAGCGAGCTGGACCGTTTGGACTATTTGATCAACAACGCCGGCATCATGGCCAGCCCCGAGGCCAGGGTGGGCCCCGGTTGGGAGTCACAGTTCGGCATCAACCACATGGGTCATTTCGCGCTGACGCAGACGCTGATGCCGCTCATCGGTCAAACCGACAGTGCGCGGGTGGTCTCGCTTTCTTCGACCGCACACAAGGTGTCCGATATCAGATGGGATGACATCCAGTTCGAGAGCGATCCTTACGACAAGTGGCAGGCGTATGGTCAGGCCAAAACCGCCAACGCGCTATTCGCGAATGCTTTGTCTCGTCGGCTGGCGGACAAAGGGGCTCTCGCGTTCGCAGTTCATCCTGGTGGGATATTCACACCGCTCCAGCGCCATCTACCACAGGAGGAGATGATGGCATTGGGTTGGCTGGACGAGAACGGCGAGCCCACCGAGCTCGCCAAAGCCGGCTTCAAGTCTCCAGAGCAAGGATGTTCCACGACGTTGTGGGCCGCCACCTCGAACATGCTCGCGGGCAAGCCCGGCGTGTATTGCGAGGACTGTGACGTGGCGGCTCCCACCGATCCTGACAGTCCCTTCGCCCGTTACCGCGGGGTAGATGCGCATGCAGCCGACGACGAGTCGGCCGAGCGGCTGTGGCAGATCAGCGAGGCGCTCCTGGCCGACGCGTGATGACGGCGAGCGGATGACAAGCCGCGCGAGCGCATGCGAGCGCACGACAAGGATTACGGCCGGATGACAAGCCGCGCGAGCGCACGACAAGCCGCGCGAGCGAAGCGAGCGCATGATGGATATCGCGAGCGAAAGCGAGCGCATGACCAGCCGCGCGAGCGCATGCGAGCGCATGACCAGCCGCGCGAGCGCATGCGAGCGCATAACAAGCATTGCGATGGGCCCGAAGAGACCTAGCAGTTGAGGGCGGCCAAATCGTCCAAGGATCCCGTATGGATAGAGAATCCCGGGTCCCGCGCGAGCGAAAGCGAGCGCACTATGAATATCGCGAGCGAAGGCGAGCGCATGACAAGTATTGCGATGGGCCCGAAGAGACCTAGCGGTTGAGGGCGGCCAAATCGTCCAAGGATCCCGTGTGGATAGAGAATCCCGGGCCCATCGTCGAGCTCACGCTGAGATTCTTGACGTACCGACCTTTGGCGGCGGCAGGGCGGGCGCGCAAGATCTCGTCGGTCAGGGCGGCCAGGTTGGCGAGGAGCTGGTCGGCCTCGAACGAGACCTTGCCGATGACGGCGTGCACGTTGCCGTTCTTGTCATTGCGGTATTCGACCTTGCCCGCCTTGAACTCCTCGACGGTCTTGCCCACGTCGAACGTGACCGTGCCGGCCTTGGGGTTCGGCATGAGGCTGCGGGGACCGAGGATCTTGCCCAGCTTGCCGACCTCGGACATGAGGTCGGGCGTGGCGATGGTGAGATCGAAATCCAGTGCGCGGCCGGCATTCACCTCCTCGACGAGGTCTTTGCCGCCCACGATGTCGGCGCCGGCCGCCTCCGCTTCCTTGGCCTTCTCGCCGGTTGCGAATACGGCGATCCGGACCGACTTTCCGGTCCCGTGAGGAAGCGAAACAGTGCCCCGGACGAGCTGGTCGGCGTGCTTGGGATCGATATTGAGGCGGAAGCTGGCCTCGACACTCTCGTCGAATTTGGCGTAGGCCTTGGATTTGACCATCTCCAACGCCGTCCGGGCGTCGTAGCTCGCCTCCGGGTCGCGGTCGACCACTGCGGCCGCGTACTTCTTTCCTGCCATGGTTCCTCCTGGTGGTGCAAACGGCCTTCAACGGCCTCCCACGATCGGGTATGTAGAGCTATCCCTCGACGGTGAGGCCCATGGAACGGGCCGTGCCCTCGACGATCTTCATCGCCGCGTCGATGTCATTGGCGTTCAGGTCCGGCATCTTCGTTTCGGCGATCTCCTGGACCTGGGCCCGCGTCACCGAACCGACCTTCTCCTTGTTCGGCTCCGAGGACCCTTTGGCGACCTTGGCCGCCTGGCGCAACAACACCGCGGCGGGTGGGGTCTTGGTGATGAACTCGAAGCTGCGATCCTCGAAGACGGTGATCTCGACGGGAACGATGGTGCCGGCCTGATCCTGCGTTTGGGCGTTGTAGGCCTGGACGAAGTCCATGATGTTGACCCCGTGCTGGCCGAGGGCCGGCCCCACGGGCGGGGCAGGGCTCGCCTGGCCGGCCGGAACCTGCAGCTTGATCAATGCCATGACTTTCTTGCGACCCATTCGATACCTGCTTGTCTAGATCTTGACGATTTGCTCGAAGGTCAACTCGACGGGAGTCTCCCGGTCGAAGATGTTGACGAGCACCCGCACCTTCGACTGGTCCAGGTTGATGTCTTCGATGACGCCATTGAAATCTGCGAAGGGCCCCTCGACCACCCGCACGTTCTCGCCCACGTCCCAGGCCGGCTTGAACCTCGGCGCCGCCTTCGTCTCTTCGCCCTCTTCTTCCGGCACGCCCAGGAAGCGCTCGACTTCGCGACGGGTCAGCGGGCTCGGTTTGGTCCCACTGCCCACAAAACCGGTCACCCCGGGCGTGTTGCGGACCGTGAACCAGGCGTCGTCGTCCATGTACATGCGCACGAGCAGGTATCCGGGAAGGACCTTCTTGGGGACGGTCACCTTCTTGCCGCCCTTGATCTCCACGACATCTTCCATCGGGATGACGACGTCGAAGATGGCACTGTCCATGTGCATGGTGGAGATCCGGGTTTCGAGATTCGCCTTGACCTTGTTCTCGTAGCCCGAATAGCTGTGAATCACGTACCAGTCGCCGGGGAGCTCATATGGGCTCTCCTGCTTGACGGGCGCCGGGGGCTCGGGTTCCTTTTCCTCTGCGACTTCTTCGGCGGGCTGCTCTTCTTCCGGGGTCGATTCCTCTGTGGCGGCGGGCTCGGCGGTGGTGTCGGCGGTCGTGTCGGCAACAGGTTCCTCGGCCGCCCCCGCCGTCACTTCTTCTTCAGCCGCTCCCTCCTCGGTATCGGCCGCCGGGCCGAACAGCCCGGATTCGCGCAGCGCCATGGCCAGGGCACCGCCGGCCCCTTCGTCGGCATCGGCACCGGCGGAAGCCAGATCGATCCCGGTGGTCCCGGCATCAGCAACAACCTCATCAGCAACAACCTCATCAGCAACAGCCTCGTCAGGGGCGGCCACCTCGGCCTGCGGTGCCGGTTCTGGCGCAGCAGCTTCTTCGCTCATCTCCGTCGTCGGCGCGAAACTCTCGTCTGAGATGGCCTCGGCACTGTCGTCCGATGGGGCATCGGGCGCACGGACTTCCTCTTCGATGGCAGGCGCTTCTTGCTGGTCGAGATCGGCAGACATGTGGTCCTCCATTTACCGATTGAGGACTTCGACGATGGCCGTCTTGAACACGAAGTCGAGGCCAGACGTCAGAAGGGTGAAGAAGATCGTCGTGATCAGCGATACGACGGTGTAGGTGACCAGGGTGCGGCGGTCGGGCCAGGCGACCTTGCTCATCTCCTGGCGTACCTCGCGCATGTACTGCTTGAAGGGTGTCCGCTCGCGTTTTTCGACCCGGGCAGCTGCTTGCTGGGCTCGTGCGGTAGCGGTGGGGCGCGCAGGCCGGCCGCCGGCCTCCTGGCGCCGCTCTTCCCGCTGCTGTAGTCGTCGTTGTTCTCTGTTCATTTCTTCTCGTCGAGCTCGCTATCCGGGTGCTTGTCGAAGTCGTGATGGGAGATGGTGTTCTCCTTCAGCCCTATCCGGCAACCCTATTGGCCGACCCTATCGGCCAACCCTATCGGCCGGCCCTATCGGCCGTCCCGATCCGCCGACCTTCGGACAGGCTCGCACGCCTGCGTCGCGCCGACACAACGAGCCTGTCTCGTCTGCCAGAGCGCCGAAGACCTAGCAGGGGCGGTGGGACTCGAACCCACAACCTCCGGTTTTGGAGACCGGCGCTCTGCCAATTCGAGCTACACCCCTCCGGGATCACACATGATACGACATGAAACAAGAGGGAAGTCGCTCCGAGTCCCAAAGTATACGAACTCTTCGAGCACTCCGACAACCAAAACCCGTCCCCTACAGGGTGGCAGGCGTGAGGCGCACGGGCTGTTGGGCCGCCGGCATCCGCACCGTGAAGCGCGCCCCCCGCCCCGGCTCGTTGGCGGCTTCCACCCATCCCCCGTGGTTGTGGACGATGGCAGCGACGATGGCCAGCCCCAGCCCCGCTCCGCCTTTGCTCCGGGCACGGGAATCGTCGATTCGATAGAACCGATCGAACACTTTGTCGAGATGCTCCGGGGGTATCCCCGGTCCGCTGTCGACGACATCTAGCCTCACCTGGTCATCGGACACGCTCACGAACACCTCAATCGGGCTGTGGGAGGGCGTGTGGGTCCGGGCGTTTGTCACCAGGTTGCTGACGACCTGCGCCAACCGCTGATCGTCGCCCATGACGAGTGCCACGTCGGGGCCGTGAAACATCACCTGGCGGCCCGGCTCGATCGCCTGGGCGTCGGTGACCGCCCCCCGGGCCACAGCCGCCAGATCCACCGGGTTGCGTTTGGGTGGCGAAGCCTCGTCCAGCCGTGCCAGCAGCAGCAGGTCTTCCACCAGCCGCTGCATTCGCTCACTCTCGCGGGTGATCCGGCTCATGGCATTGTCGAGTTGCTCCCGGCCTTCCAGGCCGCCCTTTCGATAGAGCTCCGCATAACCCTGTACGGCGGCGAGTGGTGTCCGCAGCTCGTGCGAGGCGTCGGCGACGAATTGTTTGAGACCGTCCTTGGCGGTGCGTTCGGCGTCGAACGACGATTCGATCTGATCCAGCATCTCATTGAAAGCGCTGCCCAGCCGATCGAGTTCGGGCGACCCCGCGTTTTCCGGCATGCGCTGGGACATGTCTCCCTCGGAGACGGCGGTTGCGGTCTCCACCATCTCGTCCACCGGCGCGAGGCTGCGCCGCACCGCCCACCATGTGGCGACCGCCCCCAGGCCGGCCACCGCCAATCCGGTCACCCACAACGTCCGCAAGAGTGCCCTGACCGCGTTGTCAGCCGACGTGAGCGGGAACGCGAGAATCTGAATGGTCCTGTTGCGGCCGTCGATGTTCCAGAGGACGCGATACCGCATCGATCCGTCGACTGATGAGACGATGACCCGGCCGTCCTCGTTCGATCTGATCTTGTCGGCCAAACCCCTCACGTCCGGGAGCGGGTCTGGTTCGTCGACGAACCCCGACGGGCGTGCCCGCAACCGTTCGCCGCTCTGGTCATACACCAGCACGGCGAAGGCGTTGCGACCGTCGTTGTCGGCGAGCCCTCCCAGCGAGGGGCCTCCCGGCCGGTCGAACACCGCCAGCAGCTCGCGGTCGATTTCCTCGTTCAGGGCGGCCCGGGTCTGGCGGACGAGCACCGATCCCAACGCAGCGATGACCAGGAGGATGAGAGCCGTGAAAGTCATGACGAGGCGGACGCGCAGCTTCACGATTCAGCCCTTGTTGCTCAACATGTATCCCACACCCCGACGGGTCTGGATCATCTGCGCCCCCTCCTTGGGGAGTTTCTTGCGCAGGTAGCTGATGTAGGTCTCGACGATGTTGGCGTCGCCATCGAAGTCGTATTCCCAAACGAAGTCGAGGATCTGCGACTTGGACACGACGCGCCCTGGATTCAGCATCAAGTAGTGGAGCAGCAGGTACTCGGTGGGAGACAACTGGATCTCGTGGTCGTCGTAGTACACCTGGTGGGCATCGAGGTCCATCGACAGCAGCCCGACCGACAGCCGGTTGGCCGCCGCGGAATCCCGGGTCCCGGATCGCCGCAGCAGCGCCTCGATGCGCAGACCCAGCTCTTCCAGCGAAAAGGGTTTGGTGAGGTAGTCGTCTCCCCCCTGGCCGAAGCCCGCCCGCAAGTCGTCGACCGAGTCACGAGCTGTGAGGAAGATCACCGGCATGTCGTGGCCGTCGCGCCGGATCCGGCGGCAAACATCGAACCCGTCGATGTCGGGCAGGTTGACGTCGAGGACGACCAGGTGGGGCGGATCCGATTTGATCGAGCGGTAGGCGTCGTAACCCGATTGCTCAGATCTCACCTTGTAGCCGGCGAACCTCAACGCGCTCGAGACCAGATCGACCAGCGAATCTTCGTCATCGACCACCAGGATCTCGGTGTCTGCCACGGTGTCTCCTTTACTCATCTCCGTGCCCATTCACTGTCAGTTTCGAGCACGCCCCTTTCCAGCATCTGAGAGGTTCCTGAGGAGTTCCTGAGAGCGAGATGTCACAGCCAACTCTACGCCGGCCCTCACCGTGGCCTAAGAAGCGGAACCGATGGTTGTGCCACGCAAGACCGTACGAAAGGAGATTCTCATGCGTAAGAACATTGCACGTATTGCGGTGGCAGCCGGACTGCTGGCGGGAGGCGGAGCCCTCGCCGTGGTCAACGCCGCACCGGTGCTCGCCCAGGAGGTCGAGGTCGAGTCGATGAACCCATTCCAGTCGTTCATCCAGTCGCTCATCGACGACGGGGTGATCACCCAGGAACAGGCCGACGTCATCGCCGAGCGGGCCGACGAGGCTCGGGTGGGCTTCGGGCATCGGGGCCATCGCGGGGCGAAGCTGGTGACCGCGGCCGAGACGATCGGCATCACGACGGAAGAACTGCGGGATGCGGTCACGGCCGGCAGCACCATTGCCGAAGTGGCCACCGACAACGGGGTCGACCCGCAGACCGTGATCGACGCGCTCGTCGCCGAGAAGCAAGAGAAGCTGGAGCAGGCGGTCGCCGATGGCCGTCTCACCGATGAGGAGGCAGCCGACAAGGCCGCTGAGATCGAGCAACGGGTGACCGACGCCGTGAACGGTGAGATCGACTTCTCCGAACGCGGTCCGCGCCGCGGCCGTCCGGGCGGATTCGGCGGGCCTCCGGCCGACGCCCCGGCGGCGGGTCTCGACGCCTAGCTCCTTCCCCCGCCGCCAGCGAGACGCCCGGCCAGAGCCTCGCAGCCCGGCCGGGCGTCCTCGCGCCGTATCGTGGGAACCGGATCGACCTGGCAGACGTCCCACCGAAGACGGTCGAGGAGGTGCCGGGCGTGAGCCATACTGGGAGGATGAGAATCGGGATCGTGACGGCCGTCGCTGCCGCGCTGTTGTCGGTCGCAGCCGGAGCCTTCGGCCAGGCCACGGGTTCCATCCACGGGACCGTCACAGACCAGTCCGGCACACCCCTGGCCGGCATCTGTGTGTTCGCCTTCCCCCAGCCGGACAGCTCCGGTCTGATCACGGCCGAAGGCGGCCAAACCCGCACCTCGGCCGATGGCAGTTATGAGCTCAGCCTGGACCCAGCCGGCTACAAGATCCGGTTCGTCCGCCAGGACGACCAGGCCAGGTCCGAAGACAACTGCTCGTCCCTGTACCACGAAGAATGGCACCCGAACGCCACCGAAGGCGCTGCTGCGGTCGTGACTGTCGAAGCGGGGGCCCGGGTGGCGGTCGACGCCGCCCTCGTGCTGCGGGGGGGGATCACGGGTGGCGTCACCGACAGCATGGGCCGCCCCTTGGCCGGGGTTGTCATCGACCTCGTCGACGGGGAGCGGTTCGGAGCCACCATCACCGGCGCCGACGGCGCGTTCGTGGCCGGTGTCGGCCCTGGCAATTGGACGATCCACGCCCGCAGCACCGATCGCGCCTACGGCCCCGCGCGGACCGGCCCGGTGGGAGTGGGTCCGGGAGAGGTGGCCGAGGCCGCTCTGACCCTTCCGCTTGGTGCCTCCATCAGTGGCGCGGTCACCGACGAGACGACCGGCGAGCCGCTGGAGGGCATCACGGTGCGGATCGTCGACTCGACCTTCACGTTCCTCACCCTTGACGTCGTCGCCGTGACCACAGACAGTCTCGGCCGGTTCGTGATCGGACAACTGCCGCCCGGCACGCATGGCGTCCGGTACGACGACGAGCCGGGACGCTTCGTGGGCGAGGTCTTGCCAACCCCGATAACCGTCCAGGAAGCCCAGGTGGTGAGCGACGCCAACGCCGCTCTCGAACCGGCCGGGTTCATCGCAGGCGAGGTGCGGGACGCGCAGACCGGCTACCGCTTCGATAGCGCCTGCGTCACCATCTACAACCGGGACGGCGAGTTCATCCGGGGCGGCTTTGCCGGCGGACCCGGCTACCGGATCGGCGGAATCCCGACCGGTGATGCATTCGCATTCTTCGATCTGTGCGGAGCGATTTCGCATCTGGGCGAGTGGTACGACGATGCGCCCTCGCTGGACCAGGCGACCCCCATCGCCGTGACGGCGGGTCAAACCACCCTCGACATCGACGTGGCCCTCAGCCGGGACCCGGCACTCGGCGGCAACATCCAGGGACGGGTGCTCGACCTCGACGGTCGCCCCATACCGATGGTGGTGGAGTTGTACGCGTCTGACGGTTCCAGGGCCGTGGAAGGGGTTTCCGACCACGCCACCGGTGAGTTCTGGATGCCGCCGGTACCCGCCGGTGACTACACGCTGCTGGCCCGGCCCCAACCCGGCCAATTCCGGCTTCCCCTCTGGCACGGAACGTCACTCAGCCGTGAACTGTCGATCCCCATCACCGTCGAAGCCGGGCTGCTGCAGACCGGCATCGAGATCCGGGTGCCCTGGTTCGAGCCCTTTGACCCCGATGCCTCGGTGGCACTCGTCGAGCCGAACACCGCCAGGTGGCACCTGTTCGGAGGCGACCAAACCGGTTCTTCCTTCTACTACGGCCTCCCCGGAGATCAGCCGGTCCTGGGGGACTGGGACGGCGACGGCGTGGAGACACCGGGGATGTTCCGTCCCTCGACCGGGTTCGCCTATGTGCGCAACCAGGCCTCGACCGGTGTGGCCGACACCGATTTCTTCTTCGGCGAACCGGGGGACCTACCGCTGGCCGGCGACTGGGACGGCGACGGTGACGACACGCTGGGGATCTACCGGCCGCGGGAAGGCAAGGTGTACCTCACCAACGACCTCAGAACCCGGGTGGCCGACATCGAGTACTACTTCGGGATGCCGGGTGACCGGCCGTTTGCCGGCGACTTCGATGGCGACGGTGACGACGAGGTGGGCCTCTACCGCCAATCCGACGGTTTGGTGTATCTGCGGTTGTCGCACACCACCGGCGTCGCCGACCTGGCCTACTACTACGGAGAACCGCTCGACCTCATCACATCGGGCGACTGGGATGGCGACGGCACCGATGGCCTGGCCATTTTCCGACCGGGTGAGCAACGGGTGTACCTCCGGGACGACAACAGCCAGGGCGTGGCCGACTACATGTTCGAGTTCTGGTCACCCAACGTGCTCCTGGCCGGCTAGCGGCCCCAACATCGGGTTGATAGCGTGGGGCCGGGAGGCACTATGAGTTTTGACCTGTTCACTGAAATCAATTGGCTGGCCGCCATTGTGGCGGGAGCGGTCTACTTCGGGCTCGGGGCGCTGTGGTACAGCCCGGTCGCCTTTGGCGAAGAGTGGATGGACTCCATGGGTTGGCAACCCGGGGAAGAGGACCCGGAGGCGACCACGGCTGAATATGTGATGCCGCTGGCGGCCTACGTCGTAGTGGGTATTGCCCTGGCGGTGCTGGCAAGGGCGACGGGCACCGACACCCTCGGAGAGGGGATTGTGCTGGGACTGGTGGTCGGCGTGGGCGTGTCGTCGATGATCCTGCTCACGACGGCCCTCTTCGATCCCGGCAAGAAGAAGCTGACGTGGTGGATGATCACGGGCGGCTACCACGAGCTCGGGATCATCCTGGCGAGTGTGATCGTGGCGATCTGGCAGTGATCTAGCCAAGAGAAAGTCGTTGTCGAAAAGCGGCCAATTCATTCGTCGCTAGGTTGAGAACTCGGAAATACCGGGTGCGAAGGAGGGAGCAGAAAAATGCCCAAGTACGCAGCGCTCATCTACGGTGAGCAGGTACCCGACGGAGAGTGGGAGCCGGACCCAGACCAGATGGCTGCGGTCATGGCCGAATACAACGAATTCGGGGAGTGGGCAGGCAACCGGATCCTCGCCGGCGAGGCCTTGCACGGCCCGGAGACGGCAACCACCGTCAGAGTCGAAGGGGGCAAAGGCGGCGAGCTGGTCACTTCCGATGGTCCTTTCGCCGAGACCAAAGAGGTCCTCGGCGGCTTCTACATCTACGAGGCCAGCGACCTGGATGACGCCATCAAGACCGCTGCCCGCATCCCAGGAGCATGGGAGCCCGGTGGCAAGATCGAGGTTCGCCCGGTGTGGGAGATTCCCGGGGCTTGAACGAGCTGACCGAGGTCGTCCGGCGTGAGGGTGGACGAGTACTCGCCACCCTCACCCGGCACCTCGGCAGCCTCGACCTGGCGGAGGACGCGGTTCAGGACGCCGTGGTCAAGGCGCTCGAGAAATGGCCAACCATCGGAACCCCGGACAATCCGGCTGCCTGGCTCACGACCACGGCGAAGAACGCAGCACTGGACAGGATCCGCCGTGAGTCGCGGCGGCGCCCCAAGGAAGAACTGACGATGCCTCCCGGTACATCCTGGTCCGACGAGTCGCTGGTGGCAGACGACTTGCTGCGTCTCCTGTTCACCTGCTGCCACCCCACCCTCAACCGTGAGGCCCAGGCAGCCCTGGCCCTGCGCACCTTGTGCGGGCTCACGACGGCCGAAATCGCCGCCGCCTTTCTGGTGCCGGAACCGACCATGGCCCAGCGGATCGTGCGGGCCAAACGCAAGATCGCCGGGGCCGGAATTCCCTATCGGGTACCGCCCGACGAAGATCTCCCACACCGCGTCGAGGGAGTCCTCACAACCATCTATCTGCTGTTCACCGAAGCCCACCATTCCTCTACCCAGCCCACCGCCTATCGGGTAGATCTCGCCGACGAGGCGATCTACCTGGGCCGAACGCTGCACGAACTGCTCCCGGACAACAATGCCGTCGCCGGGCTGCTGGCTCTGATGCTCGCCACTCACGCCCGCCGCCAGGCCAGGGTCGATGAAGCGGGCGACCTGGTACTCCTGGCTGACCAGGATCGGACCCGGTGGGATCGGGATGCGATCGGCGAGGCCGACCGGATCCTCAACAACTCACTTGCCGGCTCCCTCCCCCACCCGTATCAATTGCAGGCTGCCATCGCCTGCGTGCACGGCCTGTCACCCTCGTATCGAGAAACCGATTGGCAGGAGATCCGCCTCCTCTACGATCGGCTCATCGAGCTGCAGCCGACGGCGGTCGTGGCCGTGAATCGGGCCGTGGCCGTGGCCGAAGACCAGGGCCCGGCCGCCGGCCTCGCCGAGCTGGAGCGCGTCCATGGCGTCGACAAATGGCACCTCTATCACTCCGCCCGGGCCGAGCTGCTCGCCCGCCTCGGGTTGGAGGAACAGGCCCGTCGCAGCTACCGCACAGCCCTGGCGTGTGAGCCGGGACCGGCCGACCGGCGCTTCATCGAGCGCCGGCTCGAGCGGTTGTGATCAGATCACCGCGTTCGTCAGCTCAGAACCCTCTGCGTAGGCGTCGAGATTGGCGATCGTCGTCTCTGCGATCCCACCCAACGCCTCGACAGTGAAGAACGCCTGGTGGCCGGTGACGATCA
>JBFIPU010000069.1:0-14757 GCA_041609995.1 Acidimicrobiia bacterium | reverse complement strand
GCTCCGCATTCCACCCACCTCCAACTCACCTCAGTGATGTGATCGGGATCTGCCGGATACTCCGCTGTCTGTAATTCTGATGTGCACTGAGAGTGACAAGATCACACGTTCAGTGGTAGGGGCAAAGGTCACCGCTTTCGTCACCAGGTCCTGGAGCGCGCCACGGGGCGGGTGCGGTCAGTTCAGCGTCTCCGCGCCGGACGCGTAATGGCTCGATCGGCCCGGCTCAGGCGCATCCTTCGGTCAGGCCCACGGCGTCGGCGAGGCCCTGGCGGATGCCACGCACAGTGCCGTCCTCGTCGAGGAGGAACACGAGACCGAAGCGATCCTCCGTCTCCGGAACGAAGACGAGATTCCTTCCGTCGAAGCTCCCGAAATCGTTGCGGTACTCGACCTGGTCCCCGTAGACGCCGATCACCTCCTCCGCGGTGTCGCCGACCTCCACGCCGGAGCGGGTCGCCAGGCCCGGGCTCGTGATCTCGATGTATTGGAGACGCAATTCGGTGCCGTTGCCGGCGAAAAGCATGTACAGGCCGTCGGCGCCCCGGAAAGTGCCGGTCGCGCAGTCGGGCAGAAAGAACTCGTAGGTCTCGTCGAGGTCGACCGGGTGGCGGGCGACCGCCGTCACCTCGCCCAGCGTCTGGCCCGGCCCGACCGGACCGATCCGCTGCAACAAGATCTCGGCACCATCCAAGGGCCCAAAAGTGACGTCCTTGATGTTGACGACAGTCGTGGCTCCCAGCGGATAATCGGAGCCGGGAATCAGGATGACATCGACCGGAGGTGAGTCGAGCGTCTCCCCGGCCGGGATGCTGGCCGTGTAGTCACCAAGCTGGACATCCCAGGCGTCGGTGCCCGTATTCATGAATGTGATCCACTGATCGGACCTCACCTGGACGATCCAGTCCGTGTCTTGTTGCTCGCATTCAGTCACCCAGATGCGCCTGATCCTGACCGACTCGCCCGGATCCCTGAAGGGCGAGGACGGGCAGAACTGTCCGACGACTTCGGTCGTCGTGGTCGAGGAGGTAGAGACGACGGTACTGGACGTGGTAGACGAATCGGCCGCGGGGTCGGTCGAGCCATCACAGGCGCTCGCCACCAGCGCCAGAGCCAGGATGGCCACGAGATGGCGCTTCATCGGATCCTCCAGTCGTGTCCGTATGTCCGGTTGGACGCAAGCCGTCTGCACCCGGTTCCCTCCATTGTCGGTCACGGGGTGGCGAAATCGGGGGAGCTTGGTCTCGATTCAGGGTGATCCCCCATATCGATTCCGGCCGGCTGCGTCGATCCTGAGGGCATGCAAGACTTCATGAACACCTTCCGAAACCAGTGGCGGCGTGCAACGGAAATGGCGGCGGTCACGCCCGACCACCGCAACCGCTTCGTGGATGCCCTGCGGGCCATCGCCATCCTGGTCGTGGTCTACGGCCACTGGCTCGTGGCTGTGCTCGTCGTCTCCCACGACGGAATCGAGGCGGGCAATCTCCTCGACCTCGAGCCCTGGACCCAATGGCTCACCTGGGGGTTCCAGGTCATGCCGCTCTTCTTCATCGTGGGTGGCTACGCCAGCGCGGCCTCGCTGACGGCCGCCCGCCGCAAAGCGACGCCGTACCGTGATTGGTTCGGCGAGCGGCTGCGTCGCCTGTTCACGCCGGTCGTACCGCTCCTCCTGTTCTGGGTCGTGGCCGCCAACGCCGGGCTCGCCGCCGGGATCGACCCGCAGGTGCTGCGGTTGGCGTCGATGGCCGCCCTCGTCCCGGTCTGGTTCCTGGCGGTGTATGTGCTGATGACGATGGCAGCCCCGATCACCTACCGACTCTGGACCCGCCACGGCTATCGAGTCGTCGCCACCACGATTGGCCTCGCAGCCCTGACCGACATCGCCATGCGCGCGGTGGGATCCATCACCCTCGGACTCCGCGAGATCGACCTCGTCGGCACGGTGGGATGGGGAAACTTCATCTGGGTGTGGGGGTCAATGCTCCTGCTGGGCTTCGCCTGGCACGACCGGCGCCTCCCCCACTTCTCGGTCCCGGCCGGGATTGGACTGGTTTCGTTGTTGATCCTGACCGAGAGGGCCGGATACCTCCGTTCGATGGTGGGCGTCGCCGGAGAGGGCCTCAACAACAACTCCCCGCCGTCACTGGCGCTCGTAGCCTTGGGGCTGCTGCAGCTCGGCATCGCGTTGGGCCTTGAACGACGGGCCAATGCATTCCTGCAGCGGCGGCGACCGTGGGCGGCCGCCATCGTTATGAACAGCCTGATCATGACGACCTACCTATGGCATCTCACCGCGCTCGTGATCTTGATGGGGATATCGGTGGCGCTGGGGGGGATTGGCTTCGGCGTGGCCCCTGGCTCCGTGGCCTTCTGGATCAGCCGGCCGCTGTTGTGGGGGGTGTGCACGGCTGTGACGCTCCCCCTGGTCCTGGCCCTGAGCCGGTTTGAACGCCCCCGCCCTGTCTCAGCCCATCCTCCGGTTCGCCGGCAGGTGGCCGGCGCGCTGTGCATCTTTGCGGGATTGGCAGTCATGGCCAAGAGCGGGGTCATCGTCGAAGGCGGCTTCAACTGGCCCGCCGCCTTGTCGCCGCTGGTGGGAGCGGGGTTCATCGGGCTCTTCAGCCCATCGAGCCAGGCTGATGAGGATCGCGAGATCAACGCCCCTGCGGCGGCCTGAGCCCCGATACACTCTCAGAGGACAGCGTATCGCCTTGCGAGAGGGGTCAGCGTGACGTCGGCTGTTCCGATCCGACGACTGCACGTGCTGGTGGTGGAGGACAACGTCCTCAACCAGAAGGTGGCTGAGGGGTTTCTCGATCAACTCGGCTGCTCGTGCCTGGTGGTGGACAGTGGTGAACGCGCTATCGCAGCGGTGAAGCAATCGCACTTCGATGTGGTGCTGATGGACCTTCGCATGGCAGGCCTCGACGGCCTGGAAACCACCGAGGCCATTTGCGAGCAGGTCCCGGCCGACCATCGGCCCAAGATCGTCGCTTTGACGGCCGATGCCATGGCCGGCAGTGAGACCCGCTACCGGGAAGCCGGTATGGATGGGTTTTTGGTCAAGCCGCTCCGCCTTGCGACGCTGGAGTCGACGCTCAGACAGTTGTTCCCCTGGTCTCAGGATCCAGCGTCTGGATCGTGCGGTTCGCTGGAAACCTGACGTCGACCGAGGTACCGCGGCCCGGCCGGCTCTGGATCGACAGTTCGCCACCGTGCTCTTCAACAATGTGGGCTGTGAGGGTCAAACCGATGCCGACGCCGGCCGAGGCGCGGGCGGTCGCCCCATCGACCCGACCAAACAAGGACAACGCCACCTCGATATCCTCGGCGGTCATCCCGATCCCGGTGTCCTCCACCGTCAATCGAATCTCATTCGCGGCCGACAGCGCCCCCGTCACGCTGATCGTCCCGCCCGCCGGTGTGAACTTGATCGCATTCGACAACAGATTGACCAGCACCTGCCGCAGACGCACCCGATCGGCCAGAAGGCACGGCAGGTCGGAAGAAACCACGACGCTCAAATCAATTCCTTTTTCATGCACGAGCGGTTCCACGAGCCGGACACTGCTGTCGATGACGTGGGCGACGTCGACTTCATCAGCCTCCAGCGAAAGGGCGCCCGCCTCGATGCGGGTGAGATCGAGGATCTCGTCGATCAGATCCACCAGGTGGCTTCCGGCGTGGACGATGTCTGCCGCGAACTCCTTGTAGCGAGCGGACCCGACCGGACCGTACGCCTCACGCTCGATCAGCTCCGCCAATCCGATCACGGCGTTCAGAGGCGTACGGAGCTCGTGGCTCATGTTGCCGAGAAAGGCGCTTTTGGCATTGCTGGCGGCGATCGCCCGGTACTCCGCTTCCCTGCGCTCGACGATCTGATCTTCCAGTTCACGGGTGCGGTCACGAACCCGGGCCTCGAGCATCCGCTGCGACGTGGTGAGAGCATCGGCCGCCTCATGGATCTCTCGAAATCTGCTGCGCACCTGCGGGGCCGGTCCCGGTGCGCCCTGGAGTGCATGGAGCGCCTGCTCTTGCAGCTTTGCCATCGGGCGGCTGAGGGCGCGGGAAACGACCAGACCAAAGGCGGCGGCGATCAGAGCGATCACGATCGCCAGGATCGAGCTCCGGCGCAACCCGTCGCGCACGGAACCGACCAACGCCTCGTCGGCGACCTCGACCCCGAGGATCCACGGGATTTCGACCAACGGCACGAAGTAGGCGTGGTGACGCTCCTCCCCCACGAGGTAGTCGGTGAATACCGGGGCTGTCAGGATCAACTCGTCGTGCCCGTCCAGCAACGAGTCAAACGCGGCCGCCGCCCGGTTGTCACCGAGGTCTGCCATTCGGGGCAGACTGAAGCCGGAGTCAGATTCTCGATAGAGATCACTGCCGCCGCTCGAGCTGGCAATCAACCCACCCATCCGATCGAACACGAACGCGCTGCTGTCCTCCCGGATTTTCAAGGCCTGAAGGAACTCAGCCAGACCAGCCAGTTCCACGTCGATGCCTACGACCCCGACCACCGCCCCGTTGGATCGGTTGATCGGCGCCGAGGCCGTCACGCCCGGGGACTGGCGGCCGGCGAGAACGTAAGGGTCCGACCAGGCGATGGCCCCGGCGGCGGCGGCCCGGCGGTACCAGGGCTGTTCGACCGGATCGATCAGACCCGGGGCGTCGAGCCGACTGTCGATCGGCCGAAACTCCGAGTCGCTCCAGACGATTCGGGAGGTGACGCTTTCCGACGCCACCTCGATCACCCTCGTGCGGAACCCATTCGGAACCAGGTCATCGCTGTGGGCGACCGATATGAAGGATCCATCCGGCCGACCCAGGAACACGGCCGAGGCGGCTCGAACGTGCGACAGCTGGTGGGCGAACCACGCGGTTACGTCCTCGGTGTTGGCCAGCGAATCCTCGCTGACTTCGAACAAATCCACCACCACCTCGAGGTGCTCCTGGGCCCCCAGCAGGTATCCCTCTGTCTCGGTCCGACCGAGGTCGGCCGCTTCGGCCAGCAACGCCAGGGCGTGCTCTTCCACCACCTGTTCAGAGCTCGTTCTCCACGACCAGAGGATGACGCCGATGACCATCGCCGTCAGGCCGACGGTGGCGACCACCAGCACGGTACGGACCGAGACCCTCACGACTGCCGCCACCCAACCGGCCTGCTTCGGTCGGCGGACCGGTGTGTCGGTGGGGACGTATCAGAACGCTCGCGACCCGACCCACCCGTCTGCTCGTCTTCACCCCTCCCGCCAAACCTGACTCGCTGCATTGCCAGCTCCGGTTGTGTGGCGAACACCACAATTGACCCTAATGGAGTACTACGAGATCGACGTGTCGCCGCTGCAAGAGATCACCGCATCGATGAAGGATCACGGTGCGCTCGCTGTCCGCCTGATCGACCAATACCTCGCAGACATCGAAGGAAGAGTGGCCGCCCTCAGAGAGGCGGGAAGCAACGCCCACCTGGAAGCCGTAGAGGCGCTGGCTCACGATCTCTGTTCGACGAGCCGACTGGTCGGCACCCGGGCGGTCGCCGAGCTGGCCGCTGATCTCGAAACTTCCGCAAAAGCCGGTCTGCTGTCGCCGAGGTTCGCCGAGCTCGAGGAGATGGAACAAGCGCTGCCTGCCATCACGGAGGGACTGCGAAAGATCCGGGCCGACCTCGACGCGAACTGACGGTGGAAAGCGGCCGGAGACGGCAAAACGACCCGGAGTCAGGGGGGCAAAACCTCCGGGTCGTCTTGCGAGCGAAAGGGTATCTGAAGAATCGATGATCCCTCCCCGGATCTTTACAGATCCTTTACAAACCGCCCACAGAATCGTTACCGTCGTCTGACAACGGTCCGGGCCGGCCGGTCACACAGAATCAGACAGCATCGACATCGAGGCGATAGCCCTTGCCCCGAACCGTGACGATCGGCAGACCCGGCAGCTTCGAGCGCAGGCCGGAGATGTGGGCGTCCACGGTCCGCGAAGAGCCGAGCCCCTTCTGACCCCAGACCTCGCGAAACAACTCCTCGCGCTCAATGGCCCGCCCGCTGTGGCGCAGCAGAAAGAAGAGCAACTCCAGTTCCCGGGCAGTGAGCGAGTCGACCACCTGCCCGCCGACCGTCACCTCGAATCGTTTTCCATCGAGCCGGTACTGCCCGATGGTCACCTCTTCTGCAAGCGTCACCACCGCGCCTGCCCGCCGTATGGCCGCCCGCAGGCGCGCCATCAGCTCGCGGGGCGCAAAAGGCTTGGTCGTGAAGTCGTCGGCACCCAGTTCCAGGGCCAGCACCTTGTCCGTCTCGTCGCCGCGGCCCGACACCACCAGAATCGGTACATTCGACACTGCCCGGATATCTCTACATAGATCGAAGCCGCTGACGTCTGGCAGCTGCAGGTCGAGAATGACGGCCGCCGGGCCGAGTTCCTGGACCTTGGCAAGACCATCCTCACCGTTGCCAATCAGAACGGTCTCATAGCCTTCTTTACGCAGAAGGCGTTCCATCATCTCCCCGAACATCACATCGTCCTCAATCAAGAGGATCGTTGTCATATCGAGCAACCTACCGGGATCCCGATCGCTAATCGAGGGCGCCTAAGGTTTTTCCGGACCAAACCGACACAGAGTGGTATCGATCGCGCTGAGAGGGAAACAGGGGACATGACGGCACGCCAGAGCACCGCCACGGTTCTGGCTTTGATGTTGTTGCTCATGGTTCCGGTCCCCGCTTTCGGCCAGCAGCCCACCGCCGCCGAAGCCCACCTCGCCCTCTTCGATCCCCACTCCGGCGAGTGGCACCTGCGCCAGGGCAACCTCACCGTGTCCTTCTACTTCGGTGAGCCAGGAGATCTGCCACTGCTGGGTGACTGGGATTGCGACGGCACCGACACCCCAGCCATGTTCCGTCCCACCAACGGGTTCGTCTACCTCACCAACCGCAACGCGCAATCGATGGCCGAGGCCGAGTTCTTCTACGGGATGGCGGGTGACATCCCGCTGGCCGGCGATTGGGACGGCGACGGGTGCGACACGCTGGCCATCTACCGGCCGGGCGAAGGCAGGATGTATGTCCGCAACACACTCGGATTGGGACCGGCCGATCTCTCGTATTACTTCGGCATCCCCGGGGACCGCCCGTTCGCAGGCGACTTCGACGGCGATGCGATCACAACGATCGGCCTCTATCGCGACACCACCGGCTTCGCCTACCTCCGCAACAGCAATACCGGCGGCGTGGCCGACCTCGAATTCTTCTACGGCAACCCGGCGGACCGCATCCTGGCCGGGGACTGGAACGGCAACGGGGCCGCGTCCGTCGGGATTTTTCGGCCATCCGAAGCCCGCTTCTACCTGTCGCATGTCAACCGTCACGGCACGGCCGACACCGAGGTGGCGTTTGGTGAGGGTGACTGGCTGCCACTGGCCGGGTCGTTCCTGCTCGAGGGCGCACCCACCGTCGATCCGGCCACCGCCCTCCCATGGAGCGACCCGGCCACCTGGCCAGAAGGGGGCGTGCCAGGCTCGGGCGATGTCGTGACCGTGCCGGCCGGAAGAGCCATCCTGCTCGATGTCAGCCCGCCGCCCCTCGCCGGTCTGAGCGTCAACGGATCGCTGCTCTTCGCCGACCAGCCGTTGACGCTCACCAGCGACTGGCTGATTGTTCGCGGCGCACTGCAGATCGGCACCGAGACCACCCCGCACCGTGCCCCGGCAGTCATCGAGCTGACGGGGGTGGAGGGCCAGGACATCCACGGCATGGGTACCCGGTTCCTCGCCGTGACCGATGCGGGCACGCTCGACTTGCACGGAACCGAGCGCATCGTGTGGACCAGGTTGGCGGCCAATGCGCCTGCTGGCACCACCTCGATAACGCTCGAGCGGCCTGTGGATTGGGCGCCGGGAGAGCGCATCGTCATCGCGTCCACCGATTTCGACTGGGAGCAATACGAGGAACGAACCATCACAGCGGTCGCGGGCGCGACCGCAAGTTTCGCGGAGCCACTCGAATATCTCCACTGGGGCGAGGTACAGCTCTACGCCGGTCACGAGCTGGACGAGCGGGCCGAGGTGGCGCTGCTCGACCGGAACATCACGATCCGGGGAGCCGGGAGCGGAGCCGACTCCGGGTTCGGAGCCCACACCATGTTCATGACCGGTTCCAACGTTCGGATCGAGAACGTGGAATTCGCCGGGATGGGCCAGGCCGGCCGGCTGGCCCGTTACCCACTCCATTGGCACCACGCCGGTGACGTCGCCGGCAGCTACCTGCGAGGATCTTCAATCCACCACACCTTCAACCGGTGCGTGACGATCCACGAGACCCACAACCTCGAGATCTCGAACAACGTGGCCCACGACGCCCTCGGCCACTGCTTCTTCCTGGAGGACGGGAGCGAACGGAACAACACCCTCGAAGGCAATCTCGGCCTGACCACCCGGGCGCCGGCCGAGTCCGATCAGTTGCTGCCGACCGATGACGATCCGGCCACGTTCTGGATCACCAACCCCGACAACGTGCTGCGCCGCAACGTTGCTGCCGGGTCGGAGCACACCGGCATCTGGTATGCCCTGCCCGAGCAACCCTTGGTGGAAACGGGCGAGCCTGATTCCCTACCGATCCGCCATCTCCCGCTCGGCGAATTCACCGACAACACCGCCCACTCGAACTACCGCGGTGTCTTTGTCGACCATGGCCCCGATCCCGGTGGCACGACCGACACCACCAGCTACGAGCCACGGAGCATCCCGACTGACGAGGACTCGGCACCGGTGATCGCCCACTTCGACGGAGTGACCGCCTACAAGAACCGAAGCCTCGGCCTCTGGACGAGGGGCGACAGCCACCTGGTGACCAACGCCGTTCTGGCCGACAACGCGGTCGGGGTCTCTTTCGCTGCCGAAGCCGCCGGCATCGACGGCGGCCTGATCGTGGGCGAGAGTGCCAACACCGGCACACCCCGATCGTGGGAACCCACCGGCCCGGATGGGCGGGCGCTTCCCACCCCGTGGGACCCGGCCAGAACCGTGCGGGGATACGATTTCTATGACGGCCCGGTGTATGCCCGCAACATCCATTTCGCCGCATTTGCTTCGCGGGAGCAGCGGGCGGCGGGGGCGCTGTCCGTCCTCAACTTCACGGACTTCACCCTCGACTTCCGCAACGAGGCGTCCGGCCTGACGTTTGCCCCGGACACCAACCGGGTGTTCCTCGAGACCCGGCCGGTGCCCACCGGCCGCCAGGACGGAGAAGACGGATACCGATCGGCGGTGTTCCAGGATCTGGACGGGTCGACCACCGGACTACCGGGGGCGGCGGTGGTCGTGAACAACCCCGTGCTCGTCGATGCAGACTGTGCGTTTCAACCGCCGTGGGGCGCCTGGGTCTGCAGTTCGAACCGCTACCAGCGCCTGGCCATCAGCGACCGGACCGACCAGGGCATCGGCAATGTGACGGTTCGGCGCGACGATGGAGCCACCCACAGCATGCTGGGGAGGCCGGCCGACGCCACGCGCTTCTCGACCTCGGTCCTGGCAGAGCGCTCGTATCACCTGGCCGCCGCCGAGGGATGGTCGGGCCACATGCAGTTCCGTACCCACGACAGCGACGACCCCCTGCACCTCGTCATCGAGAACTGGAGCGGCGGCGCCTACCTCTATCGCGACTGGTGGATCGACGAGCGCAACCGGCTCGAAGAGGTGGCCGGCCTGGCGGACGTGCTCGGCGGCGACGGCCACCAGTTCTTCCGAGACGCGGAGGGCCTGCACCTCCTGTTGATGCCCCGGGACCACCGGGATTATTCCGCTGTCGAGATCTGTGCGGTGCCGGGCTGTTACTAGCCGTCGACGGTGGCCCAGAAATAATGCGACGCCACCGACCGGTACGGACGAAAGGGATCCCCCAGCGGCTCCAGTTCGACCGCAGAGGGAACTGCGCTCAACCCGTAGGCAGCGGCGTACCCCTTGCGAATGCCTAGGTCCCTGGTCGACCACACATCCATCCGGTGCAGGGCCGAGATGAGAAACATCTCCGCCGTCCACAGGCCGATGCCCCGCACCTGCATGAGCTCGTCGATGACCTCGTTCTCGTCCCGGCGGGCAGCCGATGCCAGGTCGAGGCGCCCTTCGGCGACGTGGGCCGCCAGATCGAGCAGCGCCAACGCCTTGTTGTTGGAAAGGCCGGCCTTGCGGAGAGCCGTCATCGGCGTCTGCAGGAAGGCATCGGGCGTCACCTCTCCGCCGATGGCGGCGCAGGTCCGGGCCCAGATGGTGCCCGCCGCCTTTCCGGAGAGCTGTTGGTAGCAAATGGCCCGGGCCAGAGTTTCGAACCGCTGTGCGATCTTCGGCTTTGGGCCCCACGTGGGATAACCGTGCTCCTCGATCAGGCGGGCGATCACCGGATCACGGGAACCAAGTTCGTCCGCTGCGCGTTTGAGTACTACCGACATGGGGGGCGAGTATGCCACAAGCGTTTAGATGCGCCGATCCGATACGCTGTCGGCATGCACGCTCGCCGCAACCGACGGAGACAGCATGTTTGAGTTCATGACCGGCAGCAAGACAAAGATGATCGATCGCGACGACGCCCTCCCCGGGCGCGGCGAGGCCATTGCGGTGAACGAGCCGCATTTCGTGAATGGCAACACGATCGGGCCCGACTTTCCCTCCCACCTCCAGCTGGCCGTGTTCGGCATGGGTTGTTTCTGGGGAGCCGAGCGCCTTTTCTGGAACACCCCGGGGGTCTTCAGCACGGCAGTCGGCTACGCAGGTGGATTCACCCCCAACCCGACCTACCAGGAGGTGTGTTCGGCCAAGACCGGCCACACCGAGGCCGTGCTGGTCGCCTATGACCCCGCCGAGATCGGCTACGAGGCGCTGCTCAAGATCTTCTGGGAGGAGCACGACCCGACCCAGGGGATGCGGCAGGGTAACGACATCGGGACCCAGTACCGGTCCGCCATCTACACCTACAACGACGAGCAGCTGGCCGCCGCCGAGGCGAGCCGCGACATGTTCGAGGCCCGCCTGCGCGACGCCGGGTACGGAGCCGTGACCACCGAGATCGAGCCCATCGACACCTTCTACTACGCCGAGAACTACCACCAGCAGTATCTCGCGAAGAACCCCAACGGCTACTGCGGGATCGCGGGCACGGGGGTGAGTTGCCCGATCGGCCTGGCCAACATCTAGCGGCCTCGCCTTCCCCTCCATCCGGGGAGGAGATTCGGCAGGGGCGGTAGGATCCGGATATGACTGAATCCGGCCCAGGCGATATGTCCGAGGAAAGCATGTCCGAGGAGAGCATCGTCGTCGACGGATTTGTGCACCAGATCCCCGACACCGATCCCCAGGAGACGGCCGAGTGGATCGAGTCGCTCGACGCCGTCGCAGCCACCGGCGGCCGGCGCCGCAGCCGTTTCCTCCTCGCCAAGCTGATGGAACGGGGACGGCAGCTGGGCGTGGGCGTTCCGTCCTCGACCTCCACCCCCTACATCAACACGATCCCGCCTGAAGAGGAGCCGGTCTACCCCGGTGACCTCGAGATCGAGTCCCGCATCCGCAAGTACGTCCGCTGGAACGCGGCTGTCATGGTTGTCCGGGCCAACCACGTGGCAAAGGGCATCGGCGGGCACCTGTCCACCTTTGCCTCCTCGGCCTTCCTCTACGAAGTCGGTCTCAACCATTTCTTCCGGGGCAAGGACGGTGGACCGGGGGACGCCGTCTACTTCCAGGGACACGCGGCACCGGGCGTATACGCTCGCGCCTACCTGGAGCGAAGGCTGGACGAGGAGGACCTCGACCAATTCCGTATGGAGGTGGGGACACCCGGGCTCTCCTCATACCCCCACCCGCGCCTCATGCCCGAATTCTGGGAGTACCCGACGGTCTCGATGGGCCTGGGACCGATCAACTCGATATACCACGCCCGCTTCAACCGGTACCTCCACAACCGGGATATCGACGACACGTCAGAAACCCATGTGTGGTGCTTCATCGGAGACGGCGAAACAGATGAGCCCGAGACGCTCGGTGCCATCACCCTGGCGGCCCGGGAGAAGCTCGACAACCTGATCTGGGTGATCAACTGCAATCTGCAACGACTGGACGGGCCGGTGCGCGGCAACGGCAAGATCATCCAGGAGCTGGAGGCGATCTTCCGGGGAGCCGGCTGGAATGTTATCAAAGTGATCTGGGGCAGCAACTGGGACGAGCTCTTGGCCAAGGACTACGACGGCGTGCTGGTGGACAAGATGAACACGACCGTCGATGGTGAGTACCAGCGCTACAAAGCCGAGGACGGGGCATATGTACGCGAGCATTTCTTCGGGCCCGACCCGGCGCTGCGCAAGATGGTCGAACACATGAGCGACGCGGAGGTGTGGGCGCTGCGGCGGGGTGGGCTCGACCCGCAGAAGATCTATGCCGCCTTCGAGACGGCCACCAAGATCGAAGGGGCGCCCACGGTCATCCTCGCCAAGACGATCAAGGGTTACACACTCGGTCCGGACGTCGAGGGCCGCAACGCCACGCACCAGATCAAGGAGATGACCAATCAGCAGCTCAAGCGGCTGCGCGACCGTCTCCAGATGACCGACCTCATCGAGGACCACTGGTTCGAAGGCGACAACACCCCGCCCTACTACCGGCCTCGGGTCGACTCTCTCGAATACCAGTATTTGATGGAACGCCGCAAGGCGCTTGGCGGGACCCTTCCCTCCCGGCCGGTCGCGATGCGGGCGCCGTTGACGCTTCCCGACGACTCCGTGTACGAAGAGGTGTATGCGGGTTCCGGAGCCGCCGAGGCCTCGACGACCATCGCCTTTGTACGGTTGCTGAGGGCTCTCACCCGCGACCCGGAGTTCGGGCCTCGCGTCGTCCCGATCGTTCCCGACGAGGCCCGCACGTTCGGCATGGAGTCGATGTTCAAGGACTTGAAGATCTATGCCAGCCAGGGCCAGCTCTACGAGCCGGTCGACCACGCGATGCTGCTGTCCTATGAAGAATCCCAATCGGGCCAGATCCTCGAGGAGGGCATCACCGAGGCCGGCTCGCTGGCCAGTTGGACTGCGGCCGCCACCTCGTATGCCACCCGCGGTGTGCCGATGGTGCCGTTCTTCATCTTCTATTCGATGTTCGGCTTCCAACGCGTTGGAGATGGCATCTGGGCCGCAGCCGACGCCCGGGCGCGGGGCTTCCTCTTGGGTGCCACCGCCGGGCGCACGACGCTCAACGGCGAGGGCCTGCAGCACGAGGACGGCCACAGCCTGCTGCTGGCTTCGACAGTTCCCACCTGCCAGGCCTATGACCCCGCCTTCGCCTACGAGACGGGGGTCATCATCAGGGACGGGCTCGAGCGCATGTACGGGAGGCAGGAGGACATCTTCTATTACCTGACGCTGTACAACGAGAATTACGTGCAGCCCCCGAAGCCCGACGGCGTCGACGGAGGCATCCTGGCCGGGCTGTACCGGTTTGCGCCCGCCCCCGACGGTCCGGAGAAGCGAGCCACGATTCTGTTCTCTGGCACCGCCAACCTGGCGGCGCGCGAAGCACAACGGGAATTGGAGGAGCGCTGGGGGGTGGGGGCCGAGCTGTGGAGTGCCACGAGCTACAAGAAGTTGCGCGAAGACGCCCTGGCCGTGGAACGGTGGAACCGGCTGCACCCGACCGAAGGCCCCCACGACGCCTACGTGACCCAGCAGCTCAACGGCTCGCAGGGCCCCATCATCGCGGTCAGCGACTTCATGGCGTCGGTGGCCGACCAGATCGCCCGATGGGTTCCCCGCCGCTACGTCGTGCTCGGCACCGATGGGTTTGGGCGGAGCGACACCCGGGAGAATCTCCGGCGTTTCTTCGAAACCAACGCGGCCCACATCGTCGTGGCGGTGCTGCGAGCACTGGCCGACGAGGGTGCGGTGGACCGCCAGCAGGTGGGCGACGCCATTGCCCATTACGGCATCGATCCCGATGTCGGCGAACCCTGGAACCGCTAGCGCACCGCTGACTGGTCACGACCCGAACCGGCCGGGTGCTCAGAGCCCCTGATACCACCGGGCGATGGCAGCCCCGATCTCGTCGGGGGAGTCTTCCTGGATGAAGTGCGACCCGGCCACCGTCACCTCGGTCTGGTTGGGCCAGGACCGGCAAAACTCTCGCTGGGCGCCGACCAGGATGGCGCCGGGGTCGGCGTTGATGAACAGCTTCGGAATCTCGCTGCCGCTGAGCCAGTCGCTGTAGGACGACACGATCTCGTGCACGTCCGCCGGGTGGCCGTCGATCGGGATCTCGCGGGGCCAGGTCAGAGTCGGGAGTCGATGCTCGGGCTGGAGAAATGGACGCCGGTATTCGTCGTGCTCCTCAGGTGTCAGGTCGCGCAGAATCGAGGCGGGCAGGATTCGCTCGACAAACAGGTTCTTGTCCAGGATGACGCTCTCGCCGGCGTCGCCGCGCATGGCCTCGAAGATCGGCCGAGAGATCTCCGGCCACTCGCTCCAGGTGACGGGACGTACGATCGCCTCCATGTAGGCGACTCCCTTGCCGGCCGATGGATGGCGCGCCAGCCAGTCGAAGCCGAGGGCCGAACCCCAGTCGTGCACGACCATCGTGACCGCCGTTCCGACACCGAGGTTCTCCAGCAGCTGGTCCAGATACCGGCGGTGGCCGACGAACCGATAGTCGTCGGGGTCGTCCGATTTGTCGGAATCACCCATTCCGATGAGGTCGGGGGCGATGCAACGCCCAAATGGCGAGAGGTGCGG
>JBFIPU010000068.1:0-14782 GCA_041609995.1 Acidimicrobiia bacterium | reverse complement strand
TGTCGGAGGTTCGGACCACGGTCAACGTGATCGCCGAGTCGACCCACGGTGACCCGAACAACGTCGTCATGGCCGGTGGCCACCTCGATTCGGTGCCAGAGGGCCCCGGTGTCCAGGACAACGGATCCGGCAGCGCGACGCTCATCGAGATCGCCGAGCAGATGGCCAAGGTCAAGCCGGTCAACAAGGTGCGTTTCGCCTGGTGGGGCGCCGAAGAGGGTGGCCTCAACGGCTCCATCGACTACGTCGTCAACTTGACGCAAGAAGAGCTCGACGACATCGCCATGTACTTCAACCTGGACATGGTGGGCTCGCCCAACTTCGTCCGGTTCGTGTATGACGGTGATGGCTCTGATATCGCGCCCACCATTGCGGTGCCGCCGGAGTCTGCGGTGATCGAGCAGCTCGTACTCGACTACTTCGACAGCCAGGGGTTGGAGACGGAGGCGACCGTGATTGGGGCGCGCTCAGACCACTTCGCCTTCTGTGTCTCGGGTATCCCGTGCGGCGGCCTGTTCACCGGCGCCGAGGGAATCAAAACCCCTGCGCAGGTGGAGGTGTACGGCGGAACGGCCGGCGAGCAATATGACCCGTGCTACCACTTGGCGTGCGACACGTTCGACAACATCAGCCTCGAAGCGCTGGACCAGATGTCGGATGCGGCGGCGTTCACGATTCTCACGTTCGCGATGAACACTGAATCGCTCAACGGCACGCCCGGCAAGGGCAACTTCAAACCCCAGAATCAGCTGAAGGCACTCCGCTGACCTGGGTTCTGATCGTGAGAGGGGCGGCCCACCGGGCCGCCCCTTTCGCGTGCACGAGTATCGCTTATCCAGGTTTCGGCCGTGATCGCCCTGGTGCTACTTGAGCGAGTAGCGGTGCCAGTAACCGTCTCGTTCGACGGCCTCGGCTACGGGAGGCGCGGTGTGGCGGCGCAGGCGGAGGTAGCCGACGATCACGCCGGCGAGGCCGAGGACGACGAATACGAGGCCGATCACCATCGCAGGGGTTGACGCCGTGACCATGGCCAGCCCCAGCAGGATGGTGCCGACGATGGCAAGCGTCAGCCCGCTCTCGAGCAGGGCCGAGTGGCCGTACTCGAGACGGTCTTTTCGGATTCGGCGAAATGCCTTGAGGCTCACCTGTTCCTTATCGACCGGTGAGCGTCAATACTCCAGTGATGTGCTGGTTTATTGTCAAATATCTGCCAGTTTGAGCTGGGCGTCGGGCGCGGTTGTCCGGAAGGTATTCGTTTTCTGGTAGATGCGACCGTGGTCAATCACGGTGTCGGTGTTGTCACAGCCGCCCCGTTCGGAAGGCTGGAAGGAAGCCAGAATCTGCGGAGGACCGACCTCGCGGCCATCCGACAATCTTCCGCGCAAATCGGACCAGGCCACGGTGACCGAGGGAGCATCGCAGTCGGCGAAGCTTTCGGTCCACACGGTTGCGGCTGCCAGATAGTCGCCGGCACAGAAGATCTCACGCACTGTGACGATTTCATGGGTTTCGAGGTCGGCGACCATGCCCCGCCACGAACCACCGGTGTTCCCACGTGCCACCACCAGCTGATATGCCCGATTGGGATGCCAGTGGTAGTCACGGGTGTTCGGGTCCTGGTTGGCGCTGGGGAGGGGTGAATCGGACCCGTTCAACACGTGTCCGCCGAGATATTGAGATGCGTAACCGCCCCAATTGACTGCGCGATTCGATGGGTGTGCCCGATTCCATTGCAGTCCGAGGTGGCCACCTCCGTATTGGGTCCCGTCGGCCCCGACGAAATCCACCTGCATCGCCCAGAAGTAGAGGCTCTTGACGGCCGGCAGGTTCTCGATCTGCAGAACAGCCGATACCGCCACCAGGCCGGTGGGCGGAGGGTCCCACCACGCGTGAAAGGACGAGGCGCCATTGGGCGACATCGGAGGTCCGGTCGTTCGCATCGGTTGGTATTGCCCTTTCGCACGCGTCGGTCGGCCCTTGGTTCGGCCCTGAGAGCCTGCCAGAATTCCGCCGTGCCCAATTATCCCTCGCCGACGCCGGTACCGGTCTGCAACTGTTCCAGCCAACGGCCGCTGAACGCATGAACACTTCTGTGCTGGAGTTTCTGGGATCGGTGCCGGGTACGACCGCCATGCTGCACGCCACCGGGTTCTGCAAGGAGGTGTGGAAGCCGGTCGTAGCGGAGCTGAGATCGCTGGGTCACCGGCAGTCCGTCGTGCTGTGGGACCAGCCGGGGCATGGCCACACGCGTCTGCGTGAGGGGAACATCGACTGGTGGGACGCCGGGCACGAATCGTTTGAGGTAGTTGGTGGTCGTCCCCGGCCCGTGACCGGAGTCGGTCACTCGAGCGGCGGCGCGGCGTTGGCGATGGCCGAGATCAGTCGGCCCGGGACCTTCGAACAGCTGTTGCTGTTCGAACCCATCGTCTTTCCGCCCCCGTACGGCCCATTTGAGAGTGATCTCTACCATGCGACCTTGCGGCGCCGGGATGAATTCGACTCTCATCGATCGGCCATGAAACATCTGCGCACCAAGCCCGCGTTCGCAACCTGGGATGAGCGGGCGCTGTCGGCATACGTCGAAGGGGGCCTCGAGCGTGGCGAGAACGGCCACTGGCGGTGGCGGTGCCGGCCCCAGGTCGAGGCCGACTACTACCGGAGCGCCGGCATGCACCGGGCCTGGGAGCGACTCGGAGAGATTGAGGCACCGGTCGTCCTCGTCGCAGGCGAGCATTCCGACACGCACGGCCTCGACTTCCTGGAGGCCCAGGCGGCCCGGTTTCGACAGGCGGAGGTAGAGGTCGTTCCCGGGCTCGGGCACCTGTTTCCCATGGAGGATCCGGCGAAGACGGCAAGGGTGATCGATCATCATGTCCGGCGGCTGGCAGGAACTGCTCGAATCGGCGAAGATGGGTCTTCCCAGAAAGGAGACCACGGGTGATTTCGACGCTCATAGGTGCAGTCATCGCCGGGGCCGTCATTGGCTCTCTGGCCCGTTTGGTGTTGCCGGGCGAGCAGGACCTGTCCATCGGACTGACGATCGGCATCGGTTTCGCCGGAGCATTCGTCGGCGGGCTGATCGCCCAGGCGCTCGGCCTCGACGCCACCAGCGGCATCGACTGGATCAAACACATCATCCAGGTGGCCGTGGCGGCCGGGGGCATCGTCCTCTACAGCAACATGCAGAACAGGCGTCTCACCGGCTGAATCAGCGACTTTTCGCTGGAGTTCTCGGCGTGACAGGCGGCCCGACCCAGGCGGGCGTTGCGTCTAGCAGTGCAAACAGCGAGCCAGAGGTCATGGACGCTGCCCCGCACGTTGGCGTCAAGACCAACATGGCCCGGATGTACCCGGTTATCTGGTTCGCAAACTCGGTGTCCCAGTTTGCGCCGGCCTGTTGGCGCGACCGGTTATTCGGTCGAGAGCGGGGGGGATACAGCAGGCGATCAGAGGTGTGCGTCATCAACCCGGCCGGGGCTGCGGAGGCCTGGGTCGCCCTACTGCGTTGCAGAGGGCGTGGTATCGGCAGCCTGGTCAGCCTGGTAGGCGAGGCTGAACTGCTTCATGAGGAAGGCGGTGGTGGCCCAGGACAGGAAGATGAACAGGACCGCCCCGATGGCGAAGATGGCGCCGTCGTTCATTTCCGATTCTCACCCGTGAGGACGAGGGTCCCGAGCGAATGGATCGCCGGAACCCACAGTCCCACAAAGAGCCCGACCTCCCGGTCAACCAGGAACCAAAGCCCGACGGATAGGACGAACGAGATGAAGGCGGCCGCCAGGAAGACGAGCTTGGTCTTGTGAAAAGATGAGAGCCTGCTGAACATGCGGGTGGTGGTGGTCGCTTCCACGTGTCTCCTCTCGTGTGGTCACAGCTTATTCGGAGTGACGCCCGGGCCTGGATCAGTCGCGGGCCGTTTCACGCATCCACAGATAGAGGGGCAGCGCCAAGGACAACCCCACTGTGACGCTGGCCACCGGCGTCAGCCACCACCCGCGGATCCGATTGGCACGGGCATCGAAGAACGACCATATCAGCCAGGCAACGATGCTGATCGATAGGTCGGCCACGAACCCGGTCATGAGTGGGCTGCCCAGCATGACCTCGGCAAACGGTTCTCGCTGAGCGTCAGCGAAATAGGAGCCGAAGTACACCCATGGGAGGACTGTTCCGATGACCGCCAGAAGTGCGTAAACGTATCTCATGGAAACGGAGAATATGGCCCACACGCCTCAACCGGACAGCCTCGGGTACCGATCCCCATGACGATGTCGTGTTTCGCGTGTTCAGCGGCCATTCCGTGCGAGGGTCGAGACCTGTATGGCCTGCTGCTGTGTCAAGACCACCTGGGGGATCTCCATCGCCGAAGGGTCAGGGCGAGGTTCGTCGACAACCTGCTCTTCGCAGGAAAGCTTCCTGATGGGAATGGCACTGGGCTGGGCGTTTCGAGGGGGCTCCTGGAGCCGGGAATGTTCCGGGGCTCTCTGACCGTTGCGACGATCGCCATTGCGGCAATCGCGCTGACTAAGGATGCTTGGTTCGGCGGGGCGCCGGTTGGCAAGAAGTGAACGGCCTCATCGTGCTGACGTCGGAGCATTCCCCGGCCTCCATCGTCGATTCCATCAAGCGCAATGGGATCTTCTCGTGGGCCTCGTTCATTGGCTGCCCGTGCTGGTCGTGAATCTGATCATGTTCAATCAGATCAGGAGCGGAAGGCGATGGGGAGAGGGCGGCACCATCGTGGTATTGTCCGGCTGGGTCGAGGGCGGTGCGTTCTCCACCCCCCCAGGTGTTCGATCCCTGGCAGGCGGAGGCCGCCTGACAGTCGAATGAGCCGCCCGAGTCGGGACGGCCCATTCGATCTGTGTCGGAGGGGGGTCCTTATGGGATCAACACCTTGTCGATGACGTGGATGATGCCATTGGACACGAGGGTGTCGGCGGCGACGATCCGGGCGTCGTTCACCAGCTGATAGCCATGGTCGAAGTCGATGTGCACTCGATGACCGTTGGCCATCACCACGCTGTCGAGATGCCCCAGCTCCTTGGATGTCGTCTCTCCGTGGGCCACGTGATAGAGGAGAATCTCGGCGAGACGGTCCGGGTTTTCCAGCAGATCCTCGAGGGTGTCGGCACCCAGGGCGGCGAACGCCTCGTCTGTGGGCGCGAAGACCGTGAAGGGGCCGTCGCTCCGCAGCAGATGCTCGAGGCTGGCCGCCTGCACTGCGGCCACCAGCGTGTTGAGCTCCGCATCGATCGCCGTGTCCACGATGTCGTCGCCGAGGCGGACCGGCTTGGGGTACAGCACCTTGTCGATGACGTGGATGACGCCGTTGCTGGCCATGATGTCGGTCGCGACCAGGTTGGCGTCGTTGATCAACACCGCATCTTTGCGCTGCACCACGAACACCGGGTGACCCTGCACTGTTTTCAGGTAGTTCTCCTCCAGCACGAGGTCGGAGGTGAGCTTGCCCGGGATCACGTGGTATTTCAGGATCTCAGCCAACTCATGCGGGTTGGAGAGCAGCCGGTTCAGCTCGTCGGTGCCGAGGGCGGCGAAGGCGTCGTCGGTGGGTGCGAGGACGGTGAAGGGTCCTGCACTTCTGAGTGTGTCTTCGAGCCCGGCGGCTTGCACCGCGGCCACCAGGGTGTTGAAGGTGCCGGCCCCGATGGCCGTGTCGACGATGTCTTTGGGCATCGGTTCGGGCTCGGGGTCGGCGGGTGGCAGCAGCACTGCGTCGATCACGTGGATGACGCCGTTGCTGGCCATGATGTCAACGGTGGTGACGGTGGCGACGTCGTTGATGACGACCTGGCCGTCGACGACCTCGATGGTGATGTCGTCGCCGTTGGCCATGGTGGCCGAGTCCAGGGTGACGACCACGTCTGAGGTGACTGCGCCACTGATGACGTGGTACAGCAGGATGTCAGCGAGGGTGTCTGGGTCGGCCAACAGGGCGTTGATGGTGTCGGTGCCGAGGGCGGCGAAGGCGTCGTCGGTGGGTGCGAGGACGGTGAAGGGTCCTGCACTTCTGAGTGTGTCTTCGATCCCGGCGGCTTGCACGGCCGCCACCATGGTGTTGAAGGTGCCGGCCCCGATGGCCGTGTCGACGATATCCGGCGGCATGTTCATCGCGAAACCGTCGCCGGTGGGGATCACGTCCCCAATGTAGAGGGTCATGGCTGCCGCAGAAGTCTCGTTGCTGCCCGCCATGTAGAGCACGCCATTCGACGGGCGATAGACGGCCACGGTGTCTTTGCCGTCGCCATCCCAGTCACCGGCGAGCACGCGGTCGCCAGGGTTTCCGAAGAAGAAATCGTATGCAGCCGGCCCGGTCTCGTGCGCGTTGGTGAAGTAGACCTTCCCGGTGGCTTCACGATGGAGTCCGATGGTGTCCATTCCGTCGCCGTCGAAGTCGCCGACGAAGGGCTTGTCGCCCGGGTCACCAAAGAAGTAGGTCGAGTCGGGCGTGCCGATGGCTCCCCCATCGGCGCCCATGGTGTTCATGATGAACACCCGGCCCTCGGCGGGGCGGTACACGGAAACCGTGTCGAGCCCATCCCCGTCGAAGTCACCCACGAGCGGCACATCGCCGGGGTCTCCCACGTAGAACGAAACCTCGGCAAGGCCGGTGACGTTCGAGTTCCGTCCATAGAAGAACCCGTCCGTCTGTCGGTATAACCCTGGCGTCTCGGTTCCGTCCCCATTCCAGTCTCCCAGCAGCGGCATGTCGCCGGGATTGCCGAAGTAGAAGCTGAACGGTTCGCCGTTGGCGTCGATTCCGTGCCAGCGTCCGGTGCTGTCGTCAAACGATTGCACGGTCTCGTTGCCGTCAGCGAATGCTGGGGTGGCGATGAGACCAACGACGACGGCTACCACTGCCATCAGGACCAATTTCGTGCGCATGGAGACTCCTCCGACTCCTCGTGGTTCACCCCGAAGCCGGAGTGCCTGCCTGACCACTATCCGTAGTCGACACCGATCGGGATGACGGAATGTTCAGATTCTCCGAGAACAGCGTGTCGAGTACAGCCGTGCCACACTCCGGGTCGGCCCGCAAAGACTCAGCCGGCGAGATCGTTCAATGCCCGGTCGAGCATCGGAGCGACCGAGCTCCACCCAAATCGGCGCATCCGCAGCGCGAGATCACAGGCCATGCGAGCCGCCTCGGACGCGTGGCCGATGGCCCAGGCCAGCGCCGGGCCGGGATCATCGTCGTACAACGCCTCGGAATAGGCGGGGTCGCCGAGGAGCTCGGGGTATGCCAGCCGGTTCGGCAGAACGGGAAACGCCCCGGCTGCGATCGCTTCGACGATCGAGACGCCGAAGAACTCCTGGGTGGCAGTCGAGATCACGATGTCGGCTTGGGCGAGCTGAGCGAGGTAGCCGTCGCGATTCAGCCAGCCGTCGACGAGAATTCGGTCGGCGAAGCGGGTGCGAATTCGATCGAGCGCTTCCGATTTCGACCGCTCGCCGAGGAGCAGCAACATCCACTCGAGATGTTCGATGTCGTTGAGCGCGTATGCGAAGGCATCCGGGTTCTTGTCCGGCTCCCAGCGGTGGTTCCAGAGAATCCGGGGTGATGAGGGCCACGCCCTCCTTTCGTCGACGGTGATGCCGGTGAAGTCGATGCCCACCGGGATCACGGTGGCTCGCTCCCAGGCGTGCAGTGCTCCAGGGTGGTCGAGCACCATCAAGCCCTCGCCGAACGACGACCAGTGGTACCGGCTGTTGAAGGCGACCAGGTCGGCGGCCGCCACGCTGTCGGCGTTGATGGCGCCGAACGTGGTGTCGGGTGCCGAACCGTACGTCAGCTGGTTTTCGTGCATGTAGAGGACGACGGGGATCGAGCGGTCGAGATCCCGCCTGAACGATGCCACGTTCATCATGTCGGTGGCCAGCACGACGTCAGGCTCCCAGCCCTCCGCCATGATCTCTCGGGCATCGGCCGCCAGCTCTGAGCCCGCCGTTCGCATGCGTCGCCGCCAGTTCGAGCCGGGTCGAGAAATGATCCGGATCTCGTGCGCACTGTGGCGCTGGTAGCCCTCGGCCCACTGCCGGTGTGATCCTCCCCACCACGGCTCGGCCAGCAAGACCCTCATGGCCTAAGAGGCAGAGAAGCCGCCGTCGATGAGAAACTCGGCGCCGGTGACGAAGGAAGCACCGTCGGATGCCAGAAACACGGCGATGGATTCGAAGTCCTCCGGTTGACCCCACCGCCGCACCGGGGTGCGGGTCATGAAGAACGTGTTGGCCCGGTCATCGGCCTTGACTTGTTCCGTCATGTCGGTTTCGACCCAGCCGGGTGACACCACGTTGACGCGGATGCCCCGGCGGCCGTAGCGGACCGCCAGCGATCGGGCGAGCTGCAGGACTGCTCCTTTGCTGGCTGCGTAATGGGGGGCCCACGGCATCCCGAGGTGGGCGGCCAGGCTGGCTGTGATCACGATCGAACCGGGCCGCTCGCTCGCCACCAGGCGGGAAATCACCACCTGCGTGCAGTGGTGGACGCCATCGACATTGATGGCCATCAGCCTGCTCCACTCATCGTCGTCCATCTCGACGTAATCGACATTGGCGGTGGTGCCGGCGTTGGCGAAGAGGATGGTGACCTCGCCCAGCGCCTGCTCGGTTTCGGTTAGGGCCGCCTCCACCGCCTCCCGTTCGCCGACATCCACCGGCAATCCGACGGAAGCAGCCCCCAGGGCTTCGAGCTCGGCGACGGCTCGGGCGTTTTGCTCCTCATCGCGGCTCCAGATCGCGACCGAGGCACCGGCTTTGGCCAGGCCGCGGGCCATACCCAGGCCAATCCCGCGATTGCCACCCGTGACGACTGCCGTGCGTCCGGAAAGATCAAATAACTCCATCAGGCGAACCTAGCAGTTGGGCCTTGTCTCAGGGATGTCTCACGGAGGTCTGCGGGGAAGTCTCCGGGACGACGGCGATTCTTGTCACACCCACGCCGTACCGTTGTCCTCATGATGAAGAAGACAGCAGTCACCCGTTTTCACTGTACGCAGGCAATGGCCGACCATGCGGTCCCTCACCGGCTTGGGCCCGACACCAGGGACCATGACGCCGACCGGATGTCGCCTCCGACAATGACGGACGCTCATGCGTCGAGGCCGTCGACACGCAGCCCTTCCGTGGCTTCGTCGAGTGGGGCGATCGGCACGGAGCCGGGTTCGCTGGAAGCTGGTTTTCTTGCAGCAGGGTTTCTTGAAGCAGAGGCCAATCTCGCCGAGGTAGGAATCACGTTCGAGGTCATCGAGTGTGGGTGCCGGTTTTGTCGGGCCAACGAGGCCGCGCTGGCTGCTTGACGCTCAGCCGGATGCCGGAGCAGCACAGGCGTCGGCGGCGATGGGGACGGCCGGCAACGGTAACAGCGACGGCCGGTACCTGCGGGAGACCTCCACACACACGCCCCCGTCCTCCATCGTGATCGCGATGTCATGCCCGTAGGGCTTCAGCAGGTCTCGTGAAATTTCCCGGGCCAACGATGCAGCCAGGCCCGCGTCGAGTGCGATCTCTCCGGTGGCGAGCAGCAAACTCTCATCCACTCCGGAGCCGGCCGCCTCCGCCGCCAGATCGGCCGCGTAGCCCGTGTGCCGAACAGCGGCCGTGAAGCGCCCCACCTCGATGGCCAGCGAGACGGTCAAAACCGCTCCGATGACCAGCACGACGACTGCCGGAAATGTGCTGCCGGCATCCGGACTTACTTCAAGCCGCTCCACGATGGCCACTCCGGAACTGTGACAACTGGGCCTGGGCCACCGAGGTGATCGTGACCGGTCCCATCAGCGGCACGTCGATCACCCGGTGCACGTAGGCCGAGACGCGTACACCCCCCACGGTCACCTCGCAGCGAGCATCGCACGGTTCGTCGCCGCACACGATGGAGAGCGCCAAGGCCTCGGCCTCCTCGTCACTGCCGGTTCGACCGGCGGCCTGGGCAGCCGAAAACGCCGCCTCGACCACCCGGTCGTTGGCGTCCTGATACACCAGGACTGTTCGGATCACGGGCAGACTCAACACCAACACCAGCGAGCCCAGTATCAGGATCTCTATCGAGCCCAGTCCGTGGTCGCGCATCATGGCCGTACGACCCTGACCGCGTTCGATTTGATCGTGATCGGGACCGATCCCCATCCCGGTCCAGGCGGCGTCCACTCGAAGCGAGCCGTCACAGAGGCGGAGGGTCCCATCACGAAACCGACATCGGGGCTCGCGTCGCCCGAGACGGCTCTCAGAGCCTGCCGAAGTTCGACCATGATCTCCTGCGGGTCCGGGTGCTCCCGGGCGAGCGATCGGGCCGCCTGGTCGACCATTGCCTTGGACTCGCTTCTGATCACCAGCGCAAAGGAGGCCTGGACCACCGCCACCAGCATCACAAAAGCGAGCGAGAGCGCCACGACGCCGTCGATGATGGCCGAGCCCTCGTCGGCTAGCCGCCCACGCCGGCCAATTCGCCGGTGACGTTTGCCCAGATGTCGCCCACGGTCGACCGCACCTCGGGCGCGAGGAAAGCGATGACCAGTACCACCAGAAGGGCCATCCCCACCCACTCGACTGTGGTGACGCCCCCATCGTCGCGAAATCTCAACATCCACGTTCTCCTTTCTCATTGTCCTGCCAAGGATCGAAGACCGGCCAGGGCCGGATAGACCAGAAACACGAGGGTGACGGGAATCATCAGTGCCAGGATCGGCGCGTAGACGGTGACCGCCCGCGTACCGCTCTCGGCGACCAGCTCCCGTTCGATCTTGGATCGATAGTCCCGGCTGAGCTCAGACAGATCTGCTGCCAGCCGCCCTCCGGTGTGATGACCGGCTGCCAGCAACTCATACAGGCGACGCGCCTCCGGTTGCGCCGTTTCGCCGGCCGTTCTCACCAGGCTCTCTGTGAGGGAGTGTCCCTCCCGGTATCGGTCGAGGGTGCGCTGGAGCTCACCGACCCCCACCCCTTCCCCATTGGCAGCCAGATGCTCGATCGCCGGTATCACCGATTCACCGGCGAGGATCTGCAGCGTCAGTACGTCGGCGAGAAGGGGAAGCTCCTCCATCAGCGCCCGGCGCCGCCGCTCTTCCCGCCGGGTGATCCAGATGCTGATGAACAGGAGTCCGGCAAATCCGCCGGTCAACGCCAGCCCGGGAGCCGATCGTTGGGTCCCGGTGACAAATACATCACCCCGGGCGATCAGCAGGCCGACAATCGAGCCGGCCACCGCGGCACCCACGCGCCGGACCCGGAGCTCGGTGGGGGTCCAGCTCAGTCCGGCGCGCACCAGCCGGGCATCATTGGATGGGGCAGCTGCGATCGGCGGGTCGGGTGTGCCGCCTTCGAGGTAGCCACCGACCCGATCGCCCACGCCTGCCACCCGCCGGGGGAGCAGCCACAGCAGCACCGATCCTGCCGCCAGCACCGGAATCAGCCACTGCATCATCGGTAGATCCTCCGGGGCCGGCTCAGCCGAGCCGCCGAACGGGCCGCCAGGTATCCCGCTCCGGTTGCCACCAGACCTGCCACCACGATCTTCTGCCCAGTTGCCGTGCGGTACGCGAGGGCTGCGGCCTCGTTGGTGGCCACCGTCGAGATCAACAGGACCCAGGGGGCGAGCAGTGCGACCAGCGCTGTCAGCCGTTGTTGGGTGAGGGCGGACTCGTGTGCCTTTCGGAGACGGACCTCATCAGCGATCGATCGACCAGCCGTAGCCAGTACCTCCGAGACCCTGGTTCCGCCACTGTGGTGCGCAACGGCGAGCAGCATCACCACCCGATCTGTGGTCGGGTCGGCCAACTCGGCTCGCAATTGTTCGAGCGAGTCGGCGAACGTCGTTCCATGAGCGGTTCGGGTCGATACGTCGCGACTCAATCTGGCAAGGACGCCGCCCGCCTGATCTCCGGCAGCGGCGAACGCCTCCGGGAGCGATTGGCCGCCGGCCAGAAACCCTCTGACCCGGGCCAGGAAATCGGGCCAGCCGTCGATCAGCTCCTGCCGCTGTCGCCGCCGGCCTCGGGCCTCGATCGCAACTGGTGCTGTTGTGGCGAGTGCAGCTGCGGCTGCTGCGATGCCGGGGACTGCCGTGAGAAGATGGGTGGTGAGCCAAGCGCCCCCGCCCGCCAGCGTCGCCATCCCGATGATGAGGGGCCTGGGGATTCGTGCGGCTCCTGTCGAGCGGGGGACGGTTGCTGACGCACCGACCAGCAGCCAGGCGGCCGAAGCAGCCATGAGAACCGCCAGACCTCTCATCTGGGCCAACGCATTCCGGCAGCCAGGTAGTCATGATCGTCCCGGGGGCGCTGACCCGTCCAACGCAGTGTTTCCTGGTCGTGCTCGAACAGCTTCTGCACGGTGAAGAGGCTTTCGTCCATTTGCGGCGCCACCGAGACGATCTCGCTGACCCTGCGACCGTCTGCGCTCCTCTGCAGGTGGACGACCAGATCGATTACCGATGATGCAGTCGAGCGGACGAACGGGATCGAGATGTTTTCTCCCGCCAGGACGGAGTACGAAACGATCTTTTCGAGGGCGTCACGGCAAGAATTGGCATGCACGGTGGCAAGACCCGAACACCCGGCATTGAGCGCCATGAGCATGTCGAGCGCTTCCGGACCCCTCACCTCCCCGATGACGATGCGGTCCGGGCGCTGTCGCAGAGCTTCTCTCACCAGATCTCGGAGGGTGATCGCACCACCTCCATCGAGCCCGGCTTCACGAGTTTGCATCTGCGTCATGTCCGGTAGCTCGGCCTGGATCTCGAAAACCTCTTCTGCCGTCACCACGCGACGATCGGTGGGGACTTCGTTCAAGAGACAGTTGACGAGCGTCGTCTTGCCTGCTCCCGGAGCTCCCGCAATGAGAATGGTCTTGTCGGCTCGAATGGCTGCCGCCAGCAACTGGGACGCCAGCGGGCTGATCGAGCCCCGCTCGACGAGGCCCTCCATTCGGTCGGCGGTCAGCACGAACTTGCGGATCTGGATATTGAGTCGATCCTCGTGGGTGACCGGGGGCCCGGTGATGTGCACGCGGCTCCCGTCATCGAGCTGGGCCGAAACGATCGGGTTGGCCAGATCGAGTCGACGACCGGTTCCGGCCAGCAACTGCTCGGCAATGCGCCGTACCGTTGCGATGTCGGCGACATCGGCCAGCAGGTGTTTGCGGCCATCCCGCACCACGAATGTGCGCTTGCCCCCCAGCACGATGATCTCCTCCACGGTGTCATCTTCGATGAGGGGCTGCAGAAACCCGAGTCGGGTCATCGCGGCACCGCCAGACCGTCGAGCGACTTGACGAGGATGCGGTCGGGGGGCCGGGCATTCCGAGCTGAGGCCCGGATCCGCGGGTGTTCTTTCACGACCGCGGCCGGGTCCAGTCCGGTCCACTTGCGAGCGGCGCGGATGCTTTCGTCCGCTGGACCGGTATGGCGATTGAGGACGAGAGCGGGCGGAGGGCCGGCCCAATCCGCCACCATGCGGGCGGCCCGCACCAGCCCGGAGACAGACGCCTCCGATACCAGAACCGCATGGTGGGCCCGCTTGAAGATGGGTTCCATTTCGCCGATTTGGGGAGGGGTATCGACGACGACCACCTCGAACGACGTGAGCGCAACGTCGAGGAACTCGTCCAGCCGGCCGACAGAAAGGCGCTCGCTGTTGGAGCGATGAGATCCTGGAACCACCGTGATTGGGCCGAAGGTTGGCCAGTCGGCAGACTCGATCCGTCCGGTTGTCCTGGGCGCGTCTACCAGGTCGACGATATCAGGCCGCGGCGCCAATCCCAATCGGATGGCGATTGCGGGGGCATCCTGGTCGAGGTCGACCAGCAGCAGCCGCGAGTCCGAACCCCAGGCGGCGGCCAACGAAACCGCAATCTCGGTACGGCCCGGCGCTCCCCGCGCCCCTCCGATGACGACGAGCTTCCCCTGGCCGCCTGGCTGAGGCCGGATCGTCGGCATCGCCCTGATATGACGCAGGATCACCTCAGGAGGTGTGTTGTCGGCGAGAATCTCGTCTGCTCCGCTGTCGCGCAGCAGTTTCCGGGCAGGATGATCGCCATGGGGGTAGACGCCGACGACCCGGATGCCGGCCCGGCGCCAGGCACGGATGCGAGCCGGGCTGACCCAGCTGGTTTCGGCGCCCACGACGACGACATCCAGATCCATCGACGCGATTTCGTCGGGTCGATAGATGCGACCGACCAGCCTCACTCTGGCGGACGATTGTGCGGCGGCTACGAGATCGGGCTCCCACTCCCGGGCGCTGAGGATGGTGGCGACCTTGGGTGTCATTGCGCCCTCTTGACGATGTCGAGGGCGCCTGTGTGCACGGCTCCGGTGAGCAACTCCGCCAGGTCCCCGTCGACCGCCAACAGCATTTGGACCTCGGCGTCCCCGAATCCATCGTCATCGGTGCGGGCCTCCACGACGTGCACCGCCTCGGCCAACCGCTCTGTGGCGTTGTCGGCGTCCCATGTCACGTAGATGTCAACCAGGTCGCCGGCCGACAGGCGGCCGAGGACCGCGTGGGCAGGGTCGACGGAGAGAGCGAGCAGGTCCGGATGGTCGGTGCGTTCTGGTGCCCGCAGTTGGGAGGGAACGAGAGGCTCGTTCTTTGCTATCGGTTCGGCCAACAGCCACTCGCCGACGGCCGGTAGGTCGGCCTCGACGACCATGCCTTGTCCGCTCGACAGTTGCCGGATCGTGAGATCCAGCTCAGAAAGCGGGATACCGGCCGGGAGGTCGCTGTTGGCAAAGACGACGCCTACCGTCGGAGCCGGCCGGCTC
>JBFIPU010000067.1:0-15052 GCA_041609995.1 Acidimicrobiia bacterium | reverse complement strand
GGGACCGGCTCGGGAGCAGGAGCCGGCTCGGGAGCAGGAGCCGGCTCGGGAGCAGGAGCCGGCTCGGGAGCAGGAGCCGGAGCCGGAGCCGGCTCAGGAGCAGGAGCAGGGGCAGGGGCAGGAGCCGGCGCCGGGGCAGGAGCCGGAGCCGGAGCCGGAGCCGGAGCCGGAGCGGGGGTCGGCTCGGGGCGGGCGGGCACCGGCGGCAGATTGGCCTCTGCCGTGATCAACGCCTTGCCGATCTCGACGGTGATCGTGGCCGCCGGTGCACTTTGGGACGAAACGGAGGCGGCAACTTTCCTCGCCCCGCCGGCAGGATCCATGTCGCCCGCAGCCGGGATTCCATCGACATCTTCGAGCGAGACGACGTACTCGGTGGGCTCGGATTCGATGCCGCTCAAGAAGGTCATCTGGTTCAGCTCCGAGCGGTACAGCCCGAGCGACTCGGTACCGTTCGAATCCCAATCGCCCACGACGACGTTGTCGACGTTGAAACCCATGTAACCAACCCAGGCCGGATCGCCGTTTCGCTGGTCATCGGCTATGGAGATGAGGCCGGTGGTCGGATGGTGGACGCCCACACTGTCGACCCCGTCGCCATCGAAGTCACCGGCAAACGCCCGCCCATGGGTTCCGCCGTACTCGAAAACCTCGTCGGCGAAGCCCTGGCTGTTGCTGTTGCGGATATAGAACCGGCCTTCGCCCGGGCGATACACCGAAATCGTGTCGACGCCGTCGCCGTCCCAATCCCCACAAAGCGCCTGATCACCCGGAATTCCGTAGAACAGCTCTTCCTCGGCCACGGACCCATCGTTGGCGTTGCGGAGCGCGAAGACGCCCGTGTTCGGGTCATAGGCGCCGACGGTGTCGGTGCCGTCGTTGTTCCAGTCACACAAAAGCGGTATGTCTCCTGGAGAACCGAAGTAGAAATCGGTTGATCCGGGCATCGTCCACTGGCCCGTCGCCGGATTGAAGAACGCCACATCAGCGCCAGAGGAGCCGGCGGCGAACGCCGGGCCGCTCCCGGCCAGGAAAAGGGCAGCCGTCAGCATCACCGATAGCGTCGCCGATAGCATCGCCGACGGCAGCAGACCCCCCAGAGTCCTCTTACGCCTGTACACCGCACTCCTCGATCTTTTGTGTGATGTGCTCCGCCTTAGTTCGGCCAAATCGGCGGATTCCTTGAGACTGCCGGGCTGGAAATGACTCCCTGGTGACGGGCCACCCGGACTCGGGGCGCCGACGGAAGCACGGGCGGACTGTGTGGGGTAACGTCGAGCCAGCGAGCAGATGCGAGGCCCCATGACCGTGATAGCCAGTCCCCATCCCGACGTCACGATTCCCTCAGCCCCGTTGACCGATTTCGTCATGACCGGCGCCATCGAACGGGCCGACAAACCGGCGTTCATCGACGGCCCCACGGGACGCTCATTGACGTTCGGGGAGCTGGGGCGGCACATCGACTACATGGCGGGCAACCTGGCTGCCCGGGGCTTGACGGTTGGCGACGTGGTGGCCATCCTGGCGCCCAATCTGCCCGAATACGTCGTGATGTTTCATGGCAGCATCAAAGCGGGCCTCACCGTCACGACCATCAATCCGACCTACACGGTGTCGGAGATCGTCCACCAATTGAACGATGCCGGCGCCAAGCTCCTGTTCACGGTCGACGCCTTCATGACTCAGGCGAGGGATGCGGCCGACCAGACCGGGATCGAAGAGATCGTCGTGTTGGGCGCGGCGGAGGGAGCAACACCGTACAACGACCTGGTGGTGGAGGCGCCGGCCCCGGACGTCACGTTCGATCCCGCCACACACATTGCAGTCCTGCCGTATTCGAGCGGCACCACCGGCCTTTCCAAGGGTGTGATGCTCACCCACCAGAACTTGACTGCCAACCTGGCGCAGAGCTCCGTTCCGCTGGAGATGTTCGAGGACGACGTCTTGATCGGCGTCCTGCCGTTCTTTCACATCTACGGCATGATCGTCATCATGAACATGGCGATGCTGCACGGGGCGACAGTTGTCACCATGCCCCGGTTTGATCTCGTGGAGTTCTTGGATCTGGTGCAGAAACACCGGGTTTCGATCGCGCTCCTCGTGCCGCCGATCATCCTGGCCCTCGCCAACCATCCGCTCATCGACGAGTACGACACTTCGTCGCTCCGGCTCGTGTTCTCGGGCGCGGCGCCGTTGGGCGCCGATCTGGCCGATGCGTGCGCTGCGCGTATCCAGTGTGACGTGACCCAGGGCTACGGCCTCACAGAGGCCAGCCCGGTCACCCATTCGACCCCCACCGGACAGCGCCGCCCCGGTTCGGTCGGTCCGGCCCTCCCCAATACGGAGTCGCGCATCATCGACCCGGAAACGGGGTCCGATGCGGAGCCGGGTGAGCCCGGCGAACTATGGGTGCGAGGACCGCAGGTCATGCACGGATACCTCAACAATCCGGAGGCCACGGCCATCACGATCGACAACGAAGGCTGGCTGCACACCGGCGACATTGCCGTCTACGACGACGACGGCTGGTTCTATATCGTCGATCGGCTCAAAGAGCTCATCAAGTACAAGGGTTTCCAGGTCCCGCCCGCCGAACTCGAGGCCTTGCTCATCACGCATCCCGCAGTCACCGATGTCGCCGTGATCCCCAAGCCCGACGAGGAGGCAGGGGAGATCCCGAAAGCCTTTGTGGTGACCATCGCAGAGGTGAGCGCCAACGAGATCAAAGACTTCGTTGTCGGGAAGGTGGCACATTACAAAGAGATCAGAGAGGTCGAGTTCGTCGACGAGATCCCGAAGTCGGCGTCGGGGAAGATCTTGCGGCGCGTGTTGCGGGACCGAGAGGGCTAGCCGGCCAGCGCCCGGACCTGCTTGGCGGCCACGATCAGCGAGTCGAGATCTGAGCCGCCCTCGGACTTGAGCATGTCCAAGAACCGATCGAGCCGTTCGTGGCGTTCCCTCCGCTGGTCGGCGTAGGCCTCCACGGCCTCTTTGGGGGCAAGCCCATTGCCGTCCGCCAGCACCCATTCGGCCAGATCACGGCGCAGCATGTCCAGGTCGACCTCGTACGATCGAATGGCCCAGCGCTGCCAACGGTTTTCTGGAACGAGCCGCTCAGCCTGCCGTTCCAACCAGTCGATGCGGTACGTGTCGCCCACAATGAGGAACAACTCGGCAATCTCCGTGACGCTTCTCCCCGTCGAGAAGGCCATCTGGATGATGTCGGGGGCCAGGACGAGCTCCTCGTGATACACGTGCCGGGCAGCCAGGTCTTCGGGAATCCCCACAGCCGTCAGACGCCTGGTCTCGCGCTCCAGATCCTTGCGCTTCTCTTCTGGCAGCAAGTCCGGCAGGGCGCTCTCCAATTGATGGAAGGCGGCCTTGGATTCCTCCAAGGCATCAAGCGCAGGCAAAGACTCGGGCTGGGCCAGGTACCACCGGGTGATGGACTCGACCAGGTCGTCGACAGCCTCCAACAGCTGGCGCTGCACGCCTGGATCGGCACTGGCATCCAGCAGCTCGATGTCGCGCCACCGCCGCTGGGCTTCGACGAGGCTGTGGGTCACCCGGTAGGCCTGGACGACTTCGGCCCGGGTGGCGCCCGTCTCCATTTGGAGGCGGTTCACAAATGTGACGCCCTGGTCGTTCAAGACCCGGTTGGCAATGATGGTGGCGACGATCTCGCGGCGCAGCGGATGCTCCCACAGGAGGTGATCGAAGCGCACCACAGCCAGATCCGGGAAGTACTGGCGCAGAACGTCGATCACGTCATCAGCGTCGGGAATCGTCGACTCCGTGATAGCGTCGGTGAGATCCCTTTTGGCGTAGGCCAGCAACACCGCCAGCTCCGGGCGATACATCCCCTCCCCGATGCGTCGGCGGTCCACCAGGTGGTCGAGGGTTGGGAGGCCCTCCAGTCCGCGCTGCAACAGGCCGTGCCGCTCCAGAGTTTTCATCAGATCCTCGTAGGACTCCAGGTGGTGGGCCGATGTCACGAGCTCTTGCGACAAGATCTGCGCCTGTTCGAAGTTGTCGTAGAGCACACGCTCGACCACGCCTTCTGTCATCTGCTCGATGAGTTCTGTGCGCTCCTCTGGGCTCAGCTCGCCCCGCTCCATGGCGAGACTCAGGAGAATCTTCAGGTTGACTTCCCGGTCCGAGCAGTCGACCCCGCCCGAGTTGTCGATGAAGTCGGTGTTGATCGCTCCTCCCTTGCGGGCGAACTCGATACGGCCCTGCTGGGTCAGCCCGAGGTTGCCACCCTCGCCCACCACCCAGCAACGGAGATCCGAGCCGTCGACACGGACGGCGTCGTTGGTCCGGTCGTCGCAGTCAGCGTTTGATTCCCAGCTGGCCTTCACATACGTGCCGATGCCACCGTTCCACAGCAGGTCGACCGGAGCCGACAGCACGCCCTTGATCAGCTCATCGGGGGTCACCGTCTCGCGATCGATCTTGAGGGCTTCGCGCACCTGAGGGGACAGCTCCACCTTCTTGGCTTTGCGACTGAACACGCCTCCGCCTTCTGATATGAGCGACAGGTCATAGTCCTGCCAGCTCGATCGCGGCAGATTGAACAGCCGTTGACGTTCCTCGAAGCTCACGGCTGGATCCGGATCCGGGTCCAGGAAGATGTCACGATGGTCGAACGCCGCCAAGAGCTTGAAATGGCGGGACTGCAGCAAGCCGTTCCCGAACACGTCGCCCGACATGTCACCGATTCCGGCCACCGTGATGATCTGGGTGGTGGGATCGGTGCCGAGGTCATTGAAGTGGCGCTTGACGGATTCCCACGCGCCACGGGCGGTGATGCCGAGCGCCTTGTGGTCATATCCGGCCGAACCACCCGATGCAAAGGCGTCGCCGAGCCAGAATCCGTATGAGGCGGCGATGGCGTTGGCCGTGTCGGACATGGTGGCGGTGCCCTTGTCGGCTGCCACCACCAGATAGGGATCGTCGCCATCGTGCCGCCTGACATCGGGAGGTGGAACGACCACACCGTCGACCAGGTTGTCCGTGATGTCGAGGAGTCCTTTGACGAAGACGGTGTATCCGTGGGTCGCCATCTCGCGCATGTCGGTGCCTTCCGCCGGCGGTTTGCGCAAGACGAAGCCCCCCTTTGCGCCGGTGGGGACAATGACCGTGTTCTTGGTCATTTGCGCCTTCATCAGCCCCAGTACCTCGGCGCGGTAGTCCTCTTTGCGGGTCGACCAGCGCAGGCCGCCCCGGGCCACCATGCCTCCGCGCAAGTGGATACCTTCGACGTCGGGGGCATAGACGAAGATCTCATACAAGGGGACCGGTTGTGGCATGCCCGGCACCTCGACGGACAGGAACTTGAAGGAAAGACTTTCGGTACCGGGGCGGAACGCACTTGTGCGCACTGTGGCCATGATCAGCCCGTAAAAGCCGCGCAAAATGCGGTCCTCGTCGAGAGAGGAAACCCGATCCAGCCCTTCCCCGATCTCGGTCTGGATCGGTTCGATGTCGCCGTGGGCGTTCGGGTCGAACCGGGTCTCGAACAGCTGAACCAGCCGTTCGGACATCCTGGGGTGAGCGGCGAGCGTGTCGTTCATATACTCAACCGTGAAGGCCGGCACGACGCGGCTCCAGTAGGTGCGGTAGGCCCGCAGGATGGCGACCTGTTCGTGGCGGAGGCTCGAGTTGACCACCAGCCGGTCGAGCGAGTCCGATTCGGCCGATCCTTCCAGTACTGCCAGCACGTTGTCAACGATGCGAGGCCCGGCCCCCTCCAGGTCGATCGGCGTGTTGTCGCGGTTCAGCACACCGAAGTCGTGGATGTAGATGGGGCCTTCCGCCTCCTTGACCTTGGTCTTCTTCTCCTCGATGATGCGCAGGCCCAGTGCTTCGAGAACCGGAAGGATCGTCGACAACTCGAGGCGGTCGTCCCGGCCATAGACGGCCAGCCGGGTGAGCTCGACCTCCTGGTCGTCGTTCTGGATGCCCACCGCCAGCCGCTGTTCACCCGTGGCGAGCGCCTCCAGTTTGAGAAGGTCACCGGCCGCCACTGCCAGGCTGGTGGACGACTTGTAGTAGTCGGGCAACGCCTCCGTCCAGCGCTCGACCATATCGGGATGGCCTCCCGGCACTCTCGCCAACGTATCCGCCAGTCGATCGTCCCACGTGCGCGAGAGATCGATCACTTCTCGCTCGAGGTCCTCGAACGAGACGTCGGGAACGTGGCCGGCGTCGATCCAAACCGTGAAGTGGATCCTGGCCGACCCGGCCTCGCCGAGAGCGAGCTGGTAGTCGACGGCCGATCCGCCAAACCGTTGCTTGAAGAGCTTCTGGAGAGCTTTCCGCAGGTCAGCGTTGAACCGATCCCGCGGCATCACCACCATGACCGATACGCTGCGCGCCAGCAGGTCCGGGCGAACGAAGAGGCGCACGTGCTCCTTTCGCTCCGACGCCAGCAGTCCATGGATGCTGCGGCGCAGGTCCTCGACCGGCACCGAGAAGAGCTCGTCCTTGGGGAAGCTGTTGTAGAGCTGGATGACGGCCTTGTGGTCATGAGAGCCTTCGATGAGGTCTTCGGCTGCGATCACATCATCCAGTTTCTCTGCCAGTATCGGGATCGTTGCGGACTCCGTCATGAGCGCTCGGGACGTGAACAATCCGACCATCCGGGCCTCGCCGATTACTTCGCCTTTCTCGTTCACATGGCGTACCCCCACGTAATCCATACGCGCCCGGCGGTGGACGGTCGACACACTGTTCGTTTTGGCCACCACACACAAAAACCCGGATTCGTAGCGCTCGCGAACAGCCTTTGGGAGCTCCGACAAAGGGACCGGTTCCCGGTATTTCGATTCATCGGTCTGCGAAAGAATGCCGAGCCCGGAGCCGGGGACCACTGCGAGCGCTTTGCCGGCGTCGGTGTCGATGATCGAATATTCGCGATATCCGAGGAACACGAAATTGAGGTCCCGCATCCACTCGAGGAACCTCACTGCTACGGCGATCTCGTCGTACGTGTAGCGGGCGGAGGCACCCTTGGCGATTTCGATCATCCGGTCGACCGCCTTCTCCATGGGGCGGAAGTCGCGCACCGCCAGGCGGACGTCTCCCAGGACTCGCGAAATGGCAGCCTCCAGATCCCGCTGCTCTGATGCGCTCGGGGCCTCTTCGAGCACGTAGTGCTGGACCGACTCGAGTCGCTCGGCGTCGCGAGGGTGCTTGACCTCGAGCAGCCGCCCCTCCTCGTCACGCACCGTCCCGATTACGGCTCTCGCGTCCCACGCGACGTCATAATCGGACTCTTCGAAGACGGCGGCGACCGAATCCACGAGGAAAGGCGAATCGTCGATTGCGATGTCAACGATGGCTGTGTCACCCGCATACCCGTGGGTCTCATTTGTGGGGATCGCGACACGCACCGCCACGTCGTCGGTTCCGCGAGCGTCGAGGAATCCGTAAACCTCGTCGATCACCGCCCGTAGTTGATCGCGACCATGGGTCTGTGTGACCTCGTCGGGGATCCGCCGGGCAAAGATCGCGGCGAACTGTGCGTGAGGATCGAGTCGCCCTTTGCCCTCCTCTGAGTCTTCGCCCGGACCGTGCATCGCTACTTTCACAATGGCGTTGCAGTCAACGCTACCACTCCCCGTGGACTGGTTGTTACGTCCTCAGTGCATCGCGCGCGGGAAATTCGCCAAGGGTTCCTCTACAGCCGGACGACGCGCCGGTCCAGGGTGGGAAAGCCCTCCAGGTAGACACGGCGATCGTGCTGCAGGCGGGCGGCGACCGACTCGTACTCGTCCATCCGGTCGAGTCGCTGGTAGAGCTTGCTTGGTTGCAGTAGCTCCTCGTCATCGATTCCCGGCACAGCAGCAGCGACCTCGTAGCCGAACTCGCGATCGAGCACCCACTCGATCGTCCCGCCCACGATCCCGGCGACCACGGCCGAGGAGTGCGATATCTCGATGTTCTTGGAACCGGTCACGTTCTCACCCCCGCCGACCCGGCCCGTGTTGAGCACGAACGCCTCGAGATGAGGCATCGAATCCAGCAGCTCCATCAGGCGATTCCCCTGCAGGGCGTCGTTGGTGAAGAAGAAGGGGTTCGTGCCCGGTATCCGAAGGCTCTTGTCCTGCTCGGCAACCCCTCCCGCCGACGTTCCGCGAGTCTCGCCGAGCATGAAGTAGGTGGCGATCTGGTCTCTCTCCAACCTTGCCACCACCGGCACGATGTCGTCATTGCGGTTGAGAATGAAGAGGTAGGAGGCCGGTGGTAGGCCTGTCGGGTTGCGATGGGCGATGTACTCCAGTGGGAACGTCGAGCGGCCGTTGGCCGTATGGCTGGCATCGAAGAAGTCGACGCTGCCGTCGCCGGCCACGGCCACGTTCTCGAGCCATCCGCCGGGATGGGTGGTGCCGTGATAGATGTCGGGTTCGTCGATCGGATTGAGTCCAAACGTCTTGGCAAAACAGCCGGCCTCTGAGGAGAACACCCGGCCTCCCGGCATCAAGGCCACGAAGTCGTCCTGCACCGGTAGCGAGGCGAGCTGCTTCCGAAATGTGGTTGTGGTCTTGCCGGTCCCTGACAGACCGATGATGAGCGCCGATTCTTCACTCCCGCTACGCGTGTGCTCAGGGGGAAACGTCTTGAGGCCGGCATGGCAGGCAAGCCCACCGAGTTCGTATACATGGTGGTTCCACATGCGTAGGCCGCCCATCTTCGATTCACCGAAGTAGTCGGGGCCGAAGACGCGCGTCACGCCGGCGGACAAGTCGACGCTGATGAGTCGATCGTTGGGCTTGCCGGGTGCGGTCAGGCCGGGCGTGTAGATGGTCGTGAACCGAGGTTCCCAGTCGCCATCTGGCGGGAAGAAGAGCTGCTGTTGCATAGCGGCGATGTTCGCCTGAGTTTTTTCGATGTAAAGCCGGGCCCCGACGCGAACATCGGATTCGGCGCCGATGTAACCCTCGATCAGGATCATTTCCTGATCGGCGATATAGCGATCCTGATTCGCTGCCCATTCGGCCGCCTCCCCTGTGTCGATGGAGGATTTGAACTCCTCGGTGTCGCTCACAAAGAACGTGGAGGGAGCGAGCCGGGCAGTCACGAGCGCGGTGTAGTTGAGGTTCCCGAACTCCGTCTTCGTCACCCGAGGCGTGAGTGCGAGGGCCCACGCGCGCAACTCGTCTTGGGCCGGGTTCCGTTCGATCGACCTCGCGATCGGCAGATCCATGATTTGACACCGTCCTTGGCCAGCTCTCATCACCCTAGGCGCAGGTAGTTGACCGCACGGGCGGCCACACGCGAATTGGTCGGGTTTCTTAGGGAGCGGGGTGGCTTCATAAGCTGGGGGCATGCGAGTGGGAATGCTGACCGGAGGCGGCGACTGCCCCGGGCTGAATGCCGTCATCAGAGCCGTGGTGCGCCGGGCCGACCAGAACGGTGATTCCATTGTCGGGTTCCGTGACGGGTGGAAAGGCATGATGGAAGACTCGACGATGCCCCTCGACGTCGCCGCCTGCCGGGGAATCTTGGTGCGGGGGGGCACGATTCTCGGCACAACCCGGTACCAGCCGTTCGCCTACGAGACCGGGGTCGATGATTGCCGCAGGACCTTCGAGCGGCACGGGCTCGACGCCCTCATCGCAGTGGGCGGGGACGGGACGCTGGCGGTTGCCAACCGCATGGTGCAGGAAGGATTCCCGATCGTCGGGGTGCCCAAGACCATCGACAACGACATCAAAGGAACCGAGCGGACGTTCGGTTTCGACACTGCAGTTCAGACCGCAACCGAATCGATCGATCGTCTCCATTCGACCGCCGAGTCGCACGATCGGGTCATGGTGGTAGAGGTCATGGGCCGCCACGTCGGCCACATCGCAACTTGGGCAGGAATCGCCGGCGGAGCCTCGGCGATCCTGGTGCCGGAAGAGCCATTCGACATCAAGCAGACCTGCAAGATCATCACCCGGAAGCACGAAGAGGGCCGCTTTGCCACAATCGTCGTCGTGGCCGAGGGAGCGGTGCCGATCCCGGGCACCATGGAGGTGCCCGAGCCGGTCTATAACGAATTCGGCCAGATCAAACACGGCGGCATTGCATACGCAGTAGCCGAGGAATTGGAGAAGGGAACCGGCTTCGAAACCCGGGTCACTGTGCTGGGACACGTCCAGCGCGGCGGAACTCCCACCCCTGCCGACCGGGTTCTCTCGACCCGCTTCGGAGTCGCCGCCATGGATGCCGTCATCGATCAGGATTTCGGGGCAATGGTGGCGCTGGACAGCGACCAGATCGTCAGGCGGCGCCTGGCCGACTGCGTGGGGGAGGTCAAAGCCGTCGACAACGATCTGCTCCGGGTCGCCAAAGTCTTCACCAGCTGAATCGTGAGCCCGCTTTCGGAGTTCATGGCTCTTCGCGAGGCCGTCATGGCCGATCCGCCCAGGGAGAAGGGCCGCCATCTCGGCCGGCGGTTGTCGGTCGCACTCGACCAGGCCGTTGTCGAGATGGGCTCACCAGTGAGGGATGCGATTGCGCTCGTTGCGCTGGGCAGCTACGGCCGGCAGGAGCTGTGCCTCAACTCGGATGTCGACCTGATGCTGTTGACGGAAGAAGGCGGCGACGCACGTTCCAAGGAAGCAGCCGAGGCCGTCTTCTATCCACTGTGGGACAGTGGGCTGCGAGTGGGCCACTCGACCCGCTCGGTCGACGAGGCAATGGCGGTCGCCCGCAACTCGTTCGAGACGCTTTGCTCACTTCTGACGGCCCGTCTCGTCGGGGGTGCAACCGCCCCTTTTCGGTCGCTGCAAGAGGCGCTCCGTTTGCACACGAAGAAACACTCGATCACTGATGCGCTGATGCAAGAAGAGATCCGGCGCCGGGTCGCCGAGCCGTGGCCGCTGATGAGCCTCGACCTCAAGACGGGACGGGCCGCTCTGCGTACCGCCCAGGCCATCGAGTGGGACCTGCACGTGCACGGCGGTCTCGCAGACCCTGAGGTGTTGTCCGATGCTGTCGATCGGCTGCTGGCGGTCCGCAATGCAATCCATGCCACCACGGGGCGGCCGGTGGACGCCATCGTCCTCGACGTCCGAAGCCAAGCCGGCCGGTGGCTGGGCACCGGAGCCAAGGGCATGCTGGCCGATGTCCAGCAGGCGGTCAGGGCCATCGAACGCGAGGCGCGGCGCCAGTGGCCGTCGCTGGCGACATCGAGCCCCACCAGGGCTTTTGCCCGCTTCCGTCGGCGCCGCCCAGCCCCGCTCCGCACCACGGTGATCGCCCAGGCGGCGGACGCCGCCAACGCAGGTCGGCTGTTGACCGAGACCGAACTGGCCCGGGCAAGGATGGAGAGCGGACACTGGAACGCGGAAAACCGGGCGCATTTCTTCCGGCTGCTGGCTCGGCCGGAGATTGGCTGGCAGATCTTCGACCAGCTGGTGGAGGCCGGTTGGGTGAAGCGCTCGTTGGGCACCTGGACCCACACCGTGGCTCTGCCCCAGATGGCCCCGTTTCACGAGCACCCGACCGACATCCACCTCTGGCGCACGGTGGCAGAGATGCAGGCGATCACGTCCCCGCACGCGGAAGAGTTGTGGACCGCCGAAATCGCGGAGGATCTCAATCCGGACGAGCTCAATCTGCTGGCCTGGGTGCACGACATCGGAAAGGGTTTCTCCCGGGACCATTCGCAAAAGGGCGCTGCCATCATGGAGGGGCTGGCGAAGCGCATGGGATTCTCGGCGCCGATGGCCGGCCGCCTCACCCGCCTGATCGAGATCCACCTGCTGCTCGCCAATATGGCGATGCGGCGTGACACCTCGGATCCGGACACCGTGGACCATGTGGCACAACAAGTCGGTGACCTGACCACCCTCAGGATGCTGTATCTCCTGACTGTCGCCGATTCCAAAGCCACGGGTACCTCGATGTGGAACGAATGGAAGGCGGGACAGGTGCGTGCCCTGTTCGCCCGCGTCGAAGATCACATGGCGAGCGGAGTGGCGGCCGAAGTGGGCCCGCCACGGTATGCCGACTGGTTCGACCCGCAGGAACGAGCCCTGCACGAGGAAATGCTCGCGGCTCCCTTTCGCCCAGACGAGGTGCGGGTTCGACTCACCGGCACCGCCCCGGTGTACAGCCTGACAATCGCCACTCCGGACTATGTAGGCCTGCTCAGCGCCATCACCGGGGTGCTGACCCTCCACAACATTTCAATCCAGGGCGCCCGACTGAGCACGTCGCGTGACTCGATCGCCGTCGACGAGTTTCGTGTCCAGAGCTCACTGCGGGTGCAGGAGATCGACGACCGTCAGATGCGTGCGCTGGCTGGCGACTTGGAGCGGGCGGTCTCGGGCGACTTCGACTTCGAGGCGGCCCTCAGCGCGAAGGCCGGCCATTACCGGGAACAGCGCGACACCGGCATCCGGACCGGAATCAAGGCCTCGCGCGCTCGCAACTTCACCGTCGTGGAGATCAAGACCGCCGACCGCTTTGGCTTGCTCCACGACCTGTGCGAGGCAATAACGGATACCGGCCTCGACATCCACCTGGCCCTGATCGAGACCCGCGGTCCGGAAGCGATCGACGTGTTCTATCTGACCGAGATCGACGGTGCACCGATGACGGGAGAACACCTGATCGAGCTGACCCAACGCCTGGCCGGGCTGAAGTAGCTCGACTCGACCTCGAGGTTGAAGATCGACGCCAGGCACCGGGTCTTGGCGCAGCGATCCCGGAGGGTTCGTCCAACCTCGCAAGCAACGCCGATGCTTGACCCCCAGTTGCCACGAGTTGCCAAGCAATTGGCAAGGCACACACCCCCCACTTGCCACGAGTTGCCAGCAACCTCGCAAGTAACGCAAGGCTGTGCCTTGCGTTGCCGCACGCCCGGAGAGACTCGAACTCCCGACCTTCTGATCCGTAGTCAGACGCTCTAATCCAACTGAGCTACGGGCGCATATGTGGGGGATAACGGTAGTCGGTGCCGAACATTCCCTGGCAACCGTTTGTCCACCCGGACCGGGCCGGTCAGAGCTCCCCCTGTTCGAAAGCGGCGATCAAGTCCTCCGCCCGGGCCCGCACCTCATCGACGTCATCGAGCTTCGAAAGCGTTGCGTACTGGCGGGCCAGTCGGTGGTTGGAGGAGAGGATCTGTCGATGGCGGTCGAGGAAGTCCCAGTACAAAGTCGTGAAAGGGCAGGCGTCGTCGCCGGTGCGTTTCGATGGGCGGAATCGGCAGTCGCCGCAGTAGTCGGACATGCGATTGATGTACGCCCCACCCGAGATGTACGGCTTGGTCGCCATGCGCCCGCCGTCGGCCCACAGCCCCATCCCCATCACGTTGGGGCCCATCACCCACTCGGCGCCATCGACGTAGCGTTCCCTCATCCAATCGCGCACGAGGATGGGATCGGCGCCATACAGGTTGGCGATGTTCGACAGCACCATGAGACGCTGGATGTGGTGGATCCAGCCCCGTCGCTCGAGCCCGTCGAGTGTGATCTGTACACACCGCATGTCGGTCTCGGCCTCCCCGAGGAAGGCGGGCGGAAGGGGCCGGTCGTGGCCGAAGACGTTGCTGTCCTCCTGTTCGGGCCAGAGCCAGTAAATGCCCCAGATGTATTCCCGCCAGCCGATGATCTGACGGATCGCGCCCTCAGCCGAGTTGATCGGCACGCTGCCCTCCCGATAGGCGTCTTCGATGCGATCACAGACCTCACCGGGCAGCAGCAACCCGACGTTCAGGTAAGGACTGAGAAGCGAGTGCGCCAGATGCCAGTTGCTGGCCATCATGGCGTCCTCGTGTGGTCCGAAGCCGGGTAGCAGCTCGTCGATGAAGTGACGCAGCCGGGCCAGCGCTGCTCGACGAGAGGTCGCCCACCAACCGACCGGGTCGGCGCCGGGCAGCCCGTCTGGAAGCGATTCGAGGATTTCCCGATCCAGGTCGTCGAGTTCCGACGTCATGGGAGAAGGCCATAGGCCTTCGTCGTCGGGGGGCGGCTCTCGATTGTCGTGATCGAAGTTCCACTGTCCCCCGGCCGGCTGCTCCCCGTCCATCAGGTAATCCAGCCTTGTCCGCTGATGTCGGTAGAAGTCTTCGAGCCGCAGGCGCTTCTTGCCTTCCGCCCAGTCGGCGAAGTCGTCCCGGTGGGTGAGGAACTGGTTGGAGGCGACCAGCTCAACGCCGAGATCTCGCACCAAGCGGTCCACCCCCCACCCGTTGGGCTCGGTGGCGATCACCTGGTAAGGGTCATATTGCTCGATGTGTTCGTGGTAGCCCTGGCGGAGAGAGGCGCTCTGGCGATAGTCGACCTTGAACCCGGCGCCCCGCAGCTCGTCGGCGAAGCGGCGCATGGCAGCGAGCACGAAATGGAGGCGCTGGCGGTGATACGGCCGGCTTCTGATCATGTGGTCCGATTCGACCATCAAAACCCGGGTGTCCTCGGGCTCGGCCTCCGCCAATGCCCCGATGCGCCGGTTGAGTTGGTCGCCGAACACCCAAACGGTCTTCATGGTCCCGTGGCTGTTCCTCCTCGCCTGTCAGCGGAGGGAGTGGGATTCGAACCCACGGAACCCCTTACGGGGCTCAACAGTTTTCAAGACTGTCGCCTTCGTCCGCTCGGCCATCCCTCCAAGCAGTGAAGCGTAACCCCGATCCAAACCGCGCAAGACCGTCGCCTTCTCGTCCGCTATGGAACGCAAGGCGTTCCCACCATCTTTCCTAGCCGTGAAACGGACCCCCCCTCCCATGCGAGTGTGGGATCCGAATCAGACTCGGTCTCGACAGGGTCGAGGTAGGGGCGAGTAGCGCACCTGGAACGTAGGAAACCCAGGGTCTGTTCGGCCGGCCGGCACGGAAAGATACAATCTCGCCACCCCTGGAGGGGTCGCATAGTCCGGTCTAGTGCGCGGCACTCGAAATGCCGTGAGCCGTGTGAACGGTTCCGTGGGTTCGAATCCCACCCCCTCCGCAAAAGACAGACGAACCCACCGATACCTCTATGCGCTCACCCACCTCGCGCGGGGTTCGAATCCCACCCCCTCCGCAAAAGACAGACGAACCCACCGAAACCTTTGT
>JBFIPU010000066.1:0-15241 GCA_041609995.1 Acidimicrobiia bacterium | reverse complement strand
GGAGGTGACTGCTCGCTCGGAGGATGGGGTGGTTCAGGGCCTGCGCCACACCGAACTGCCGATCGTCGGGGTGCAGTTCCACCCGGAATCGATCATGACAGCCGAGGGAATGGCGATGCTCAAAAACTTCCTCGTCTGACGACTCGGAGCTGGTTGAGGAACTTCCTCGTCTGACGACTCGGAGCTGGTTGAAAAACCCTCGCCCTCGGCCGATCGGTGACGGCTGTATCACTGGCTAATTCCTCTAGCCTCGGACCATGGGCCGCGTCTTCATCGACATCTCAGCCCCGCTCTCGGCGGATTTGGTGACGTGGCCGGGGGTGGTCGAACGCTTCGAGCGAAACCTGCTGGTGAGCATCGATCGAGGAGACGGGATGAATGTTTCCGAGTTTCGGCTCGGGGCCCATGCCGGAACCCATGTGGATGCTCCCAACCACTTTCTGCCGGAGGCGGGTGGAATCGAATCGGTTCCGCTCGACGCGTTGGTGGGGCCGGTACAGGTGATCGAGATCCCCGCCGGAACGTCTGTCATCACCGGGGGGCTCTTGCAGGAGAGCGCGGTGCAAGAACACGTCGAGCGGCTGATCGTCAAGACCGAGAACTCCGGTTGGTCGAAAGGCAACGTCGAATTTCGGACGGAATACGTGGCGTTCGACGAATCGGGAGCCGAGTGGTGCCTGGACCGTCGAGTCAAGCTCGTCGGGATCGATTATTTGTCGGTCGAACCTTTCGATGCCGATGAGCGGGATTTCCCGGTGCACAGGATGTTGCTCGGGGCGGATGTTGCAGTCGTCGAGAGCCTCGACCTGCTGGGTGTGGCTCCCGGGCGCTATGAGCTGGCGGTGCTTCCCCTACTGGCTCCCGGCGCCGATGGGGCACCGGCGCGGGCTGTGCTGAGCCGTGGCTGAGCCGAACCTGAGTCAACTGTGGGGTTTCGGGGATAATCGGTACCGGGACCGGAGTCATCTCGGTCCTTTTGTTCCTGGGCTTGGTCCGCCGTGAGGAGAGGGGGAGCGGGCGGATTCTGCTACTCGGGTTCGCTTCCCTGCGCCATCGGGGTTTCTTCGCTGCGAAAGTGGCTGAAGACGTTCTGACGGGCCCGCGGCACATCAGCGCTGTCGTCCACCGCTAGAAACGTCGTCGCTAGGGGAGCCATCGGTCGGACTCCGATCGGGAGGTTCAGTCGGCGTCCTCGCTGGAAGTCGCATTGCGGGTGTCGGGCCCGGAATCGGCGTCGAGCCCAGAATCGGCGTCGGGCCCAGAATCGGCGTCGGGCGGCGTTGTTCTGGCTGCCGCCCTTGCCTCGTCCTCGACCGCTTCCTCTACCTCGTCACCGGCCTCCACGCCCGCCTGGCGTGCTTTGATCCTCTCTTCGATCTGCGACAGGCTGTCGTCGGACTCGATGTCTTCGAGGATCATGTCGATCCGCTCTTCCGGCGTGGCGGCCATCTCTGCTTCCTTCTTCGCAAGCTCGGTGTCGAGAGATTGTCCGAACTTGGTGAGGCCTTCCTTCACGTCGGCCGCCTCAGATTTGAAGATTCGGAGCAGGTTCTTCCACCAGGTCACGTGGGCGAGCCTACTGGCCGAAATCGCACAGTCGTGCTGGCTCGGCGTTGGGCCGCGCGCTTCGTGACTTAATGCCCTAAAGGTAGGGAGAAGGATGGGCGATACTTTGTGAAAATATTCACAAGAGATTGTGAAAAGTTTCACAAGAGCTGTCCAAAGACAGAAGACACAAAGTTCGGCCCGTTCAGGGCCCATCAACAGAAAGGAGAGTTCTCATGGCGAAGCGCTTCAGAACCCTCGGTATTGTCATCACGATCATCGGTATGGTGTTCGTCGTCGCCGGTGGGGTTGCGTTTGCCAAGGTTCAAGAGGGGTACGACTCACTCCAGGCGTTCAGCGAGACCCAGAACGTCACACTCAACTACAACGAGGAAGGCGTGCTGGTCGACCGCGGTAGCCCCGAGGCTGCGGCGGAGATCCTGACCATGCTGAAAGAGGAGTGGAACTATCCCGTCGTCGAGTCAGACTTGGACCCGAACGATCCTTTGGTCAACACCGCAACCGAGTACATGTACCAAATGGCCGTGATCACCCATCACGTCATCTACGGAACGCAGACCGTGACTCTGGCCGAAGACGTCGAGTATGAAGGCGAGGTCTTCACGGCAGGAACCTACGAGTTCGACGTGGACGGCCGTTACTGGACCGACTTCGATCGCAGGCACCCGCTGGAGGGCCCGGCCCGCGGTCAGGCATGGTCCGGTACTGCTCATGGCCTGGTCGGTGAACTGGGCGTCGGGACGGTCACCCACTCGACCTTGCAGATGGGCCTTGGACTTTCCGGCATCACGGCGGGAATCGGGTTCACCCTCGCTCTGGCCGGGTTGGGCATGGTCTGGGCGAGCCGTGAAGAAGAGTTGATGATGCCTCCAGTGCCCCAGGAGGTTTACGAGCTGGTTGGTTAGCCCGCCGATCGCTCGAACGAGACAGGAGAACCCCCGGGAAACCGGGGGTTCTTCTTGTGTTCCATCACAAGGTGGTGACTCTCCAAGTTCCACTGACTTGAGAGATCACTCCCTCTTCTTCCAAGGCGTGCAGGGCGGTGGCAGCCACGTCGGAGGCCAATCCCTCAATCAGGTCCGGGGTGTCGGCCTGCCCGGCGACAAGACGGCGGATGATGTGGCCTCGTGCCTGGCGCACGCTGCCCTCGAAGGAACCCTGGCGAGTAGTTGGTACGGACGCGGAGGGATCGGCGCACCACGGTTCGACCGGGCACTTTGCGCACTCGGGACGGGGCCGGCAAATGGTCGCCGCCAGGTCCATGATCGCCTGGTTCCAAGCCGAGGCCTCATCCTGAGGGATCAAGAGGTCGGCACGCTCTTGGAGTTGGGAGGACGACGGCGATCCTCCGATCCAGCGGGTCAAGACTCGCCGGAGGTTGGTGTCGATTGCGGGCACCGGTTCGGCCCACGCCTGGCTGGCAACTGCCGCTGCGGTGTAAGGCCCGACTCCCGGCAGTTCCCGCAGGCCGGCGGCGTCAGTCGGCCAGCCGCTGCTTGCGATGTGGTGGGCTGCCTGCTGCAAGCGGAGGGCGCGCCGGTTGTAGCCGAGCCCGATCCAGGCAGCCAACACCGCTGTCCGGTCGGCGTCAGCGAGATGGCGGGGCGTCGGAAACCGTGCGATGAATTCCGCCAGACGCTCGCTCACACGCGGCAGCTGTGTCTGCTGAGACATGACCTCGGCGACGAGGATCAACCATGGATCCCTGGCGCCTCGCCAGGGGACGTTCCGATCGGTGGTCGACCACCACTCGAGCAAAGCTGCGTTCCTTGCTCGGACCACCTGCCGGTCTTCCGTGCGGGTCTCCGCGGCCAAGGGTTAACCGTCGCCGCCCTCGCCACCGTCAGGGGGCGGCTCTTCCGGCGGCGGCTCCGGCTCGAATCCGATGCTCACGGTGACGAGTCCTCCGGGCTCGAGCAGCACACCGGCAGTGGGGAATTGGCTTTGGACCGTTCCTCCCAGGCCCGAGTTGATCGGGACCTCTGTTGGTTCGCCCTCCGTGTAGACGAGACCCAGGGATTCCACCGCGTTGCGGGCGGCCTGGGCGTCGTCGCCCAACACATTCGGGACCTCGACCGGTTCCGGACCTCGGGAGACGATCACGGTGACGGTGTCGGTCTCCTTGATGACCGCTCCCGCCGGGGGGTTGGTTCGTATGACGATGCCTTCCGGCACCGACGGGTGGAATTCCAGCTCGCGTTGTACCTCGATGCCGAGGTTCGCCAACGCCACCGAGGCCTGGGCCTCCTCGAACCCGAAGTATTCGACCAAAACCACTTCCTTCGGGCCTTTGGAGACAGTCAGTGTCACCGTCGTCCCCCGCAGTTGGGAGGTGCCGGCCGGGGGATCCTGTGCCATGACGAGGCCGGCCACGACCTGGGTGTCGTTGACCTCCTCTACCGCCACCAGGAGGTTTTGTGCCGTCAGCTCAGCAGTAGCCGTGGCCAGATCCAGGTCGATGACGTTGGGAACGGCGAATGTCTCGGGCCCATCGGAGATCACGACGATGACTGTCGACTTCGGTTCGACCTTTGCCCCAGCGGGAGGTTCGGTGCGAATCACCAGACCCTCCGAAACCTCATCTGATGGTTCGCGGGTCGTGCGGATCCGCAGGTCGGCGTCCTGGATCGCCTCCTCGGCCTGAGCTCTGGTGAATGACTCGATGTTGGGAACATCGATCAACAGCGCCTCGGGGTCCGGCTCGGACAGGCCCCGTGCGACGAAAAAAAACCCGACCACCGTGACGGCCAAGACGGCTATCACACCCAAGATCACCCCCCATGACACGCCGCGGTTCGGTGGCATCTCCATGGCCTGGCGGTAGGCCTCTTCGGGTGGGGCGGTCGGTGGAGGTGGAGGGGGGGTGGGTGTCGCCACCAGCCGTGTCGAGACGTCGGTGGTGAGTGCTGCCTCCACCGGGAGTCCCTGCAGGTACCGAAGCAGGTCTTCGCGCATCGCCTCGGCTGTCACATACCGATCGGCCGGACCCTTTTCGAGGGCCCGCATGACGATGGCGTCGAGTTCCGGGGGGACGTCTTGGTTGATGGACGATGGCGGGGCGGCGAACTCGGACACGTGCTGGTATGCGACCGACACCGGGCTCTCGCCCGAATACGGAGGCTTTCCCGCCAACATCTCATAGAGGACGATCCCCAGCGAGTAGATGTCAGATCGAGCATCGGCGGGCAGGCCCTGCGCCTGCTCAGGGCTGAAGTACGTGGCCGTTCCGATGACGGCGCCGGTGCGGGTGAGTTCCTCGGAGTCGTCCCAAGCCCGTGCGATGCCGAAGTCGGTGACCTTCACACTCCCGTCACCCCTCAGCATGATGTTGCCCGGCTTGACATCGCGGTGCACCAGGCCACCCCGGTGGGCGACTTCGAGGGCGGCCGCCACCTCAGTCGCGATCTCTGAGGCCCGCCGGGGATGCACGGAGCCTTCGGCTCGCAGCACGTCTCGAAGCGTTTTCCCCTCGACGAGCTCCATCACGATGTAGCGGATCCCCTCCTGCTGACCGGTGTCGAAGATGCTCACGATGTTGGGGTGGCTCAGGTTGGCCGCCGCCATCGCCTCGCGTTTGAACCTCGAGATGAAGGCAGGGTCAGAAGAGTGGGCGGCGTGGAGGATCTTGACAGCCACTCGCCGCTGGAGAAGTTGATCGGCTGCCTCCCAAACGTCGGCCATGCCACCGCGCGCCAGATGCTGGGTGAGGCGGTAGCGCCCTGCCAGGAGTTGCTCGTTCATGTGACGTCCGACGACATCGGAAGCATGATAGGAGTCGCCCGTATTCATGGGCTGCCGACCCAGGCTGCCATGACATCGCGAGCAATCGGGGCGGCCACGCGACCCCCGGTGGCATCGGCTCCGGCGTCTCCACCGTTCTCGACCACGACCGCTACGGCGATGGATCGATCGCCGCTTTTCGCGAAGCCGATGAACCACGCGTCGGGATTCCCTCCCGCTCCCTGGGCGGTGCCCGTCTTGCCGCCCACCTGGACACCCTCGATCCGGGCCCCCCGGCCGGTGCCTTGATTCACTGTCTTGATCATCAACTCCTCGAGCGCCGCCGCCGTTCCCGGCCCAACCGGGCGTTCCCGGATGGCGGGTTGGGTGCTACCTAGGACGGTCAGTTCTCGATCAAAGGTTTCCGCCACGAGATAAGGCTGCATGCTGATGCCCCCGTTGGCAACGGTAGCGGCGATGACCGCCATCTGGAGAGGCGTGGTTCTCACATCTCGCTCGCCGATCGCCGACTGCGCCAACCCGGCCAGATTGCCGGAGAAGTCGACCGGAATCGGAGATTCGATGTGGGTCAGGTCGAAGCCGAGCTTCTGGTTGAACCCGAACGCCTCGGCCATGTCGACCAATTCGTCGGGTCCCATCTCGAGCCCGAGCTGACCGAACACCGTGTTGCAGGAACGCTCGAATGCAACGGCCAGCGTCATCGGCTCTCCACCGTTGCACAGGGCGTCGTTGAAGTTGGAGATGGTGGAGGTCGATCCCGGCAACGCCAGTGCCGGGACGTCTTCGAACAGTGTCTGGGTGTTGGCTGTCCCCGATTCCAGGGCCGCAGCCGTTGTGATGACCTTGAAGGCCGAACCAGGCGGATACAACTCGGCCCGGGCCCGGTCGAGGAGCGGCTTGTCGAGGTCGCGGTTGATCGATTCCCCGTATTCGGTGTCACCCTCCACCAGCCTGTTCGGGTCGAAGCTGGGCGAGGAATACATGGCCAGCACCTCTCCGGTCGACGGCTCGATTGCCACCACGGCCCCGATCTGTTCGCCCAACCCGGCCCGGGCCGCCTGTTGCACGTCCGGTGCCAGCGTGAGTCGCATTCCCTGCCCGTCCGTGTCGCGTCCGAGCAATTCGTCGATCATTCCCGAGAAGGTCAGGTTGCGGCTCGACGACAGGTCGGAGCTCCTCTCGGCCTCCAGACCCCGTTCGGCGAACAAGAACGTGGCGTACCCCACCGGGTGGGCGTAGAGAGACCCGAATGGGTACCGACGCTCGAACGCCCCCGTCTGGGTGGCCACCTCGACTGACGTGGCGACGAGCTGACCGTCACGGGCGATGATCGGTCCTCGCTCCCGTCCGGCTCGGGACGCCAGCAGGCGCGGGTTGCGGGGGTCGTCCCGGAACTCTGGACCCTTGATGACCTGCACGTAGGTGAGCGTCAACACGAGCAGGCCGAAGAAGAGGTAGATCGAGGCCGCCACGAGCCGGATCGAACGATTCACCGATGTTCCTCCTGCGAGACGACGAGCAACAGCGACAGACCGATCGTGTTCGCCAGGAGCGATGAACCGCCGTAGGACATGAAGGGCAGCGTGATGCCGGTCAGAGGCAGCAGGCGGGTCACGCCACCGACGATCAGGATGGTTTGCACGCCCATCACCGTGGTGATCCCGGCCGCCAGGAGCTTCCGAAAAGGATCGCGGCTGCGTACCGCAATCCCGAATCCGGCAGCTATCAGCAGCGCGTAGCCGATCAGTACGCCGACCGCACCCACGAAGCCGGTCTCTTCGGCAATGGCGGCGAAGATGAAGTCGGTGGCGGCACTCGGGATGAGGTCGGGTCGCCCGAGGCCGATACCCGATCCGGCTATCGAGCCGGAACCCATGGCAAAAAGGCTCTGGGCGATTTGGTAACCGGCGCCTTCGAAGTCTTCAAAAGGTGCCGTCCAGGCATCGTATCGGCGTCGGACGTGATCGAATGCCTGGAATGCTCCCACCGCCCCGAGCGCGAAGAGTCCGACTCCGGCAGCGGGGAAGATTCCCTGGCCGGTGGCCATGTACAGCATGGCGATGAACACGGCGAAGAGAAGCAGCGATGCCCCCAGGTCGCGCTCGTAGATGATCACGATGAGGCTCACCAGCCAGGCGGCTACCAACGGCATCAGCTGACGGGGTTCGGGCAGTTCCAGGTTCCCGATCCGGCGGTGAACCTCTCTCAAGGCGTGCCGACGCTCCGCGAGATAGCTGGCGAAGAAGACGATCAACGCCAGCTTGGCGAGCTCCCCGGGTTGGAATCGGATCGAAGAGCCTTCCCACAGGTTGAGGCGTAGCCAGAGCCGGGACCCATTGACCGACACACCGCCCAACGGCCAGGAGCCGGGCAGGAGTGGTGCCAGGAGCAGAACGAGGCCGATCAGAAGCAGGAGGTACCGGTATCTGCGCAGCACCGTCGTTCCCCGCCGGAGCCAGAAGATGGTGAGCGATCCAAGAGCGGCGGCAGTCAGGAGCCACCACCTCTGTAGAGATCCCAGCGCGGGGTTGAGCCGGTAGATCTCCGCGATTCCGATGGCCGACAGGAGGGAGGCGAGTGGCAACAGGTAGGGGTTCGCCCCGGGTGCCAGCCTTCGCACCGTTATCCAGAATCCCCCCCATGCAACGAGGAAGCTGATGAAGGTCAGCGCCACTTGGGCGTCGACGGAACCACCGGCGCTGAGATTGGCGATGGCCACGCCCAACGCCGCCAGCACCGCCGCCCCCGCGATGAGAGACGCCTCAGCGACTCGATTCACGGCAGGATGTCTACCACAGCCACTGAGATGTTGTCCTCGCCTCCGGCGTCGTTGGCCCGCTCGATGAGTGCCCAGGCTGCCGGTTGGGCGCCTTCGACGGTGAGCAGGATGTGGGCGATGTCATCGTCCTCGACCATGTTCGTCAACCCATCCGTGCACAGGAGGTACCGGTCACCGATCTCGATTTCCTGTTCCAGGTTGTCGACGGCGATTTTCCAGTCGGTCCCGAGCGCGCGGGTGATCACGTTGCGCCGCGGGTGGTTGATCGCCTCCTGGTCGGTGATCTGACCTTTGGCGAGCATCTCGTTGACGAGGCTGTGGTCGTCGGTCAACTGGTGGAGCTCGCCCCCGGTGAAGAGGTAGCAGCGGCTGTCGCCGACGTGGGCGACTTCGACCGAGCCTTTGGCGGAGAACTCGGCGAGCGTGAGGGTCGTTCCCATGCCGGCGCGATCGGGACGCGCCATGGACTCGCGCATCACTGCCTCGTTGGCTGCCTGGACCCTGGCAGTTGGAGACCCGTCGTGCTCGGAGGCTGCGTCAACCGCCACTTGTGACGCCACCTCGCCGGCTACGTGTCCCCCCATGCCGTCGGCCACCATCACGACGACTTGCTTGTCCGTCGTCCCGGGTTCCGACGGGGCCACGCTGTCCTCGTTGCGGTCCCGGACGACACCGGGATTGGTCGCGGTCGCCCACGAGAAGGTCATCTTGGGACGCCCAAACCTCATTGGACCTCCATGATGGTCTTGCCCACTTGGACGGTGTCGCCTTTGGAGAGCTGGGTCGGGGCGGTGATCCGGCGTCCGTTCACATAGGTTCCGTTTGTCGTGCCCAGATCCTGCACGGAGAGACGTTCCTCTTCAAAGGTGAAACGGAGGTGGAAACCGGAGGCGTAGGGATCCTCGAGGAGGACATCCGCTTCATCGCTTCGGCCCAGCACCACCGAGCCCCGTATCTCGACGACGGTGCCGGCCTGGGTGTCGGACGTGATGATGGCCACCCGCCCCCCGGGCCGCCTCGACAGGACCGGCACTCCGGCCTCACCCCCGAGGTGCGATCCGATCGAGCGGCTCACCAGCCACAGGAATAGATACATCAGCCCGATGAAGGCGATCTTGAGGAGGTTGGCGATGATGGGAGGCATCAGACGGTACGGAGGACGAACTCGGCTGTTCCGAACGTCAGAACGTCGCCGTCGGTCACCGCGGTCGGTTGGGTGACCGGAATTCCGTTGACTCCGGTCCCGTTGGCCGAGCCCAGATCTTGGAGCCAGATCGAGCCTTGTTCGGTCCAGGCGATGGCGTGGCCTCTCGAGACCTCGAGGTCGGCGAGTACGACATCTGCCGACCTGCTTCTACCGATGAGCGCCCGGTTGTTGCGGATCGGCATCCGGCGCTGATCCCGCACCGCTTCGAGGTAGGCCCAGGCCGGCCGGTGACCTTCCCGGATGGAGCTGTCGATGACAACGGATCCGGGGCTGACAGAGTCATCGAGAATGATCACGACTTCGGCTGGTCCCCGCAGGCGCCAGCCGTTCTCCTGGGCAGCTTCTTCGACGACATCGTTCAGCCGTTCGGACGCACCTCTTTCACCCTCGGCCACCCGCACCTCGAAATGGTTGGGGGCCACCGGGCCCAGCGCATCGTCGAACACATGCAGGTCGGCGTCACGGACGATCCGGCTGGCCAGCTCGATGACGTCGAGCCCGCCGCCGAACAGCCGGGCTCCGACCCCTTCCACCAATTGCTCGATCTTTTGTTCCAGGTTGCGGGCGATCGCCACGGGTCCTCCGGCCTTTGATGGACATACGGTACCGCGTGCATCGCTTTGCCGACCCGATTGCGAGCCCGGCAGGATCGGCCCTCGAGCTCAAACTCCACCGGGTCGTATCATGGGGGATCCGAAGGGCCATAGGAGGCATGGATTGGCGAAGCGTCCTCGACTGACAATCCCTGGACCCCTGTTCCGGCCTGGTGATGATCCCGACTTCTCGGGGATCCATATCCCGGCACCGGGCGATACCCCTCGTCCCGACATCGACGCCTCACCGACAGACATGCGCGACCTGGCCGACGGCCTCATTCGAGTGCTCGGTGACGACCACAAGGCGAGCGGGCCCTGGCAGCCCGACCTCACCCTCGACCAGTTGATCAAAGGCCTCACCGACATGATGCGGGTCCGGGAATTCGACCATCGAATGATGGCTGCCCAGCGGCAGGGCAAGACTTCTTTCTATATGCGATGCCTGGGGGAGGAGGCGATCGCCTGTGCGTTCCGGGCCGCCATGTCCGACGACGATATGAACTTCCCCACTTACCGTCAGCAGGGACTCCTGATCGCCCACGGGTACCCGCTCGTCAAGATGATGAACCAGGTCTATTCGAACGAACACGATCCCTTGAAGGGTCGCCAGCTGCCCATCATGTACTCATCCCGAGAGCACGGGTTCTTCACGATCTCCGGCAACCTCGCCACCCAGTTCATCCAGGCAGTCGGTTGGGCGATGGCGGCTGCCATCAAGGGCGAAGAGAACGTGGCGGCCGGTTGGATCGGGGACGGCTCGACGGCCGAGTCCGACTTCCATTCGGCCATGGTGTTCGCATCCACCTACCAGGCCCCGGTGGTGCTCAACATCGTCAACAACCAGTGGGCCATTTCGTCGCCCCAGAGCCTGGCGAGGGGGCAGGCGGCCACGTTCGCCGCCAAAGGCCTGGGCTTCGGTATCCCGGCTCTGCGGGCCGACGGCAACGACTACCTGGCCGTTCATTCGACGGCATCCTGGGCTCTCGAGCGGGCCCGCTCCGGCCACGGCCCCACGCTCATCGAATGGGTTACCTACCGGGCGTCCGCCCACTCGTCCTCCGACGATCCGTCGGCGTACCGGGCGGCCCAAGAATCGGACCGCTGGCCGCTCGGCAATCCGATAGAACGCCTGGCCCAGCATCTGATCGAACTGGGGGAGTGGTCTGAGGAACAACAACAGCAGCTCCACGTTCAAATCGAGGAAGAGGTGAGAGCGGCACAGGTCGAGGCCGAATCGCACGGAACGCTGCACGAGGGCCCCAAACCCACCCGGGACATCTTCGAGGGGGTCTACGAGAAGATGCCTCGCCACCTGCAGCATCAGCGTGACCTACTGGAGGGCATGGCATGGCTCGAATGACCATGATCGAAGCGATACGCGATGCACATTTCGTCGCGATGGAAGCCGATGAGTCGGTGGTGGTATTCGGCGAGGACGTGGGGTATTTCGGCGGCGTCTTTCGCTGTACGCAGGGTTTGCAGGCGAAATTCGGGTCGCATCGATGCTTCGACGCTCCCATCAGCGAATCCGGCATCGTGGGTGCCGCCATCGGCATGACCGCCAACGGTCTGCGGCCGTGCGTCGAGATCCAGTTCGCCGACTACATGTACCCGGCGTACGACCAGATCGTGTCCGAGGCCGCCCGCATCCGCCACCGCTCGGTCGGGGATTTCACCGTCCCGTTGACGATTCGCATGCCGACCGGCGGCGGAATCTATGGAGGACAGACCCACTCCCAGAGCCCCGAGGCGCTCTTCACGCACGTGGCGGGGCTCAAGACCGTGGTCCCCTCGACTCCCTATGACGCCAAGGGGCTGCTGTTGTCGTCGATCGAAGACAACGATCCGGTGATCTTTCTCGAGCCCAAACGGCTCTACAACGGTCCCTTCGACGGGCACTACGACCGGCCCGTGGTTCCGTGGTCTCAGCACGAATGGGCCGAGGTACCCGACGGCCACTACACCGTTCCGCTCGGCAAAGCCGTCATCCGTCGTCCCGGCACCCAGGTCACGGTGCTGGCATACGGGACGATGGTGTTTGTGGCGCTGGCGGCGGCAGAGGAGTCGGGGATCGATGCCGAGGTGATCGACCTGCGCACCCTTCTCCCTCTGGATAGCGAACTGATCGTCGAATCTGTCAAAAAGACGGGGCGTTGTGTCGTGGTGCACGAAGCAACGCGTACATCCGGATTCGGCGCCGAGCTGGCCGCCATCGTGCAAGAGGAGGCATTCTTTCACCTCGAGGCCCCCATCCGCCGCGTGACCGGCTGGGATACCCCATATCCCCATGCCCAGGAATGGGATTATTTCCCGGGCCCGGCCCGGGTCATGGCCGTCATGAAGGACGTGTTGGAGGTCTGATGGGCGATTACGTATTCAGGCTTCCGGACGTGGGGGAGGGCGTCGCCGAAGCCGAGATCGTCACGTGGTTCGTCGAGGTGGGGGATCGAGTCAAAGCCGACGACCAGCTGGCGGAAGTCGTGACTGACAAGGTGAGCATCGTCTTGCCGAGCCCGGTGACCGGCGTGGTGGTGTCGCGGCTGGGAGATCCCGGCGACCTGGTGGCCGTCGGGTCGGACCTCGTGATCCTGCGTACCGAGAATGGGGAGTCCGGCACGGGCGAAGCCGACACGGCGCCCGATGAAACCGAAGCCGATCTCATCGCCGAAGACTCCCGCCCCGAGGAACCGGCCCCCGACGACCCATCCGACCTGGCAACGGTTGGCGAGTTCGTCACCAACACCAGGCCGATGTCCACTCCTCCGGTGCGCCGGCGGGCCAAGGAGGCCGGGTTGGACCTGTCGACAGTCACCGGGACCGGCCCTGAAGGGCGCATTACGCACGCAGACCTCGATCGCATCCTGGGAGACGTCGAAGAGCCTCCCTCGATCCAGGTCACCGAGATCCCCGTGGTCGGAGTGCGGCGGGCCATTGCCGATCACATGTCCCTGGCCAAGTCGAAGATCCCCCACATCACCTATGTGGAAGAGGTCGATGTAACCCCTCTGCAAGCACTACGCAAGACGTTGAACCGCAAGGGCGACGGCACCCAACTGACGCTGCTGCCGTTTCTCATGTTGGCGATCGCCCGGGCCGTCTCCGACCACCCATATGTCAACGGACGCTTCGACGACGACAGGGGTGTTGTCGAGCAACACGCCGATGTGCACATCGGCGTTGCCACACAGACCGGTTCCGGACTGGTGGTCCCGGTCGTGCGCAACGTCGAAGCCATGGACCTCTGGGCCTGTGCAGATGAGATCAAGCGCCTCTCGGATGCTGCTCGCGCCGGCCGCGCCACAACCGACGAGCTCAAGGGCTCGACGATCACGGTTTCCTCACTCGGCGCGTTGGGCGGCATCGTCTCCACTCCCGTGATCAACCATCCCGAGGTCGCCATTGTCGGAGTCAACAAGATCCAGATCCGACCCCACTGGGACGGATCTCAATTCGTGCCGCGCGAGATGATGAACCTGTCGTCGGCGTTCGACCATCGCGTGATCGATGGCTGGGATGCCGCCACGTTCATTCAGCGGGTCAAGGAGCTCCTCGAGCAACCGGCGCTCATCTTCATCTAGGGGGCGGAACCTCGGCGATCACTCCATTGTCGAACGAACACGGAATTGCAATCAGTGTCGCCGGCTAGAGCGGCAGCGGCAGGCGAAACTCGATGGCGCATCCACCGGTGTCGAGGTTTCGGGCCGAGATGCGACCGTTGTGCTGTTCGACCACCTCGCGAGCAATCGCCAGTCCGAGGCCGAAGCCGTCGCCCCTCGCATCGCCCGAGCGGTGGAAGCGCTCGAATATCCGTTGCACCTCGCCGGCGGGGATGCCGGGACCCCGGTCGGTGACCTCCACGTTCGCCCACTTGTCATCGGCACCGACGTGGATCTCGATGGGATGGTTCACCGGTCCGAACCGGATCGCATTGTCCAGGAGATTCAACAGGACCTGGTGTAGTCGTCCGGGGTCGGCGTTGAGCGTCAACTCGGCCGGACCGTCGATCTTGATCACCGGAGTGGGATTCCTCGCCCCGGCCTCGTCCGCCGCTTCGGCGACCACTTCCATGAGATCGACCTGCTCCACCCGCATCGGGCTGACACCGGCTTCCAGCCGTGACAGGTCGAGGAGTTGCTCGACCAGGAGTTCGAGCCGCTGGAGCTGACGCAGGACGGTCGCGAGCGTCTCGGGGGAGGCGGGGGTCACACCGTCGATCAGATTCTCGATGCTTCCCCGCATCGCCGTGATCGGCGTGCGCAGCTCGTGGCTCACGTTGGCGATCATCTCGCGCCGTTGGCTGTCCATGGCGGCCAGGCCGGCTGCCATCGTGTTGAACGACCGGGCGAGCTCCCCTACCTCATCGGCTGACGAGGCATCCACCACCTGGCTGTAGTCACCGCGGGCCATGCGGGACGTCGCATGGCGCATTTCTCGCAGCGGGACCGTGATTCCCCTCGCCAGGAACTGGACACCGATGATCGCCGCCAGCACCCCGAGTGCCAGGCCCCAGGCCGGATGCGATCCCAACCAGTTCGCGATGGTGAGGGTCAACCCGGTCGCTGCTATCGCCGCTCCGATGACGATCGTGAGCTTGAGCTTGAGCGAAGGGATGCGATCGAGGGGGCGGCGGGCGCTGAAGGGCAGGAGCCGATCGATCCAACCGATCAGGCGCTCGACCTTCGTGTTGGTGTCCTCGATGACGTCCCGATCAGCCTTGGATCGGGCGTTGTGCGATTGAGCCGATTCCCCGGTCACGGCCGGCCGTTGTCGGTGAGGTTGAGGGCGTAGCCGACGCCGTGCACCGTTCGGATGACGTCGTTACCCAGTTTGCGTCGGAGTGCTCGCACATGACTGTCGACCGTTCGGGCCCCCGAGCCGTCGCGGTAGCCCCACACACGGTAGAGCAGCTGCTCCCGCGACAAGACCTGGCCGGCGGTCGATGCCAGCGCGACCAGCAGGTCGAACTCGGTGGCGGTGAGATGCGGTTCCTTCCCGGGCCTGACGGCGATTCGCCGCCCCTGATCGATGCTCAGGTCGCCGACGATGATGGAACTGTCGTCGGTGTCGTGGCGGTTCACGCGGCGCAGGATGGCGTGGACGCGGGCTACCAGCTCACGCGGACTGAACGGCTTGGTGACGTAATCGTCGGCACCGACGCCGAGGCCGACGAGCATGTCTGTTTCTTCCGCTTTGGCTGTGAGCATGACCACTGGGGTCCGGCGCCGTTGCTGGATCCGCCGGCAAACCTCGATGCCGTCGATCTTGGGGAGCATCACATCCAGAATGACGAGGTCGGGGCGGAGCGACTCGCACCGTTCAACGCCCGATTCTCCGTCCAGGCAGATCTCGGTT
>JBFIPU010000065.1:0-15316 GCA_041609995.1 Acidimicrobiia bacterium | reverse complement strand
TGGACGGCCGCCGGCAGGATGAGCTCGAAGCGGGCGGCACCCGGTTCGCCCGTGTAGATCAGGTCGCCTTCCATCAGGACGGCCAGCTTGCGGCAGATGTCGAGGCCCAGACCGAAGCCTCCGCCCGCGCCGGGGCTGGCATCCCGGGTGTAGTACGGCTCGAAGATGCGATCGACGTCCTCAGGTGACACCCCGGGGCCACTGTCGGTCACCGCCACCCGGGCGCCGTCGGCACCTGACGAAGACACGGTCAAGGTGATCTCGTTGCCTCCGTGGCGTTGGGCGTTGGTGAGGAGGTTGCGGATGATTTGGCGGACCCGGGCGGGGTCACCCAGGGCCTGGGTCGGTTCGCCCAGCACCTCCACCTTCAGGCCGTGGGGTTCCATCGCTTCCACCACCTGGCGTGATTGGCCGAGGAGGTTCACCGGCACCCGGGCGACTTTCAGCGTTCCGGTGTCGAAGCGGGCGGCGGTGAGCAGATCTTCGACGATGCCGGCCATCTCCGATGCCTCGAACGCGATGGATTCGGTCATCTCGACTCGTTCCGCCGCTGACAGGCCCGAGCCTTTGTCTCTTAGAACCTCGGCAAAGCCGAGCAAGCCGGTGAGAGGGGTGCGCAGCTCGTGAGAGACCGAGGCCACGAGGCGGTCCTTCGACTCGACCAGCTGTTCCAGCCGCTGCTCAGCCGCTTTTTGCTCACTGATGTCGACCACCTGCGCCAGGGCGTACAGCGGGCGCCCGCGCCAATCTCGCATGATGGTGTTGGTGACCAGAGCCCACGACACTTCGCCGTCCTTGCGGACGTATCGGAGCGCTCCCTGCGAATATCGGTCTGGTCCTTCGATCAGCGCTTTGAACCGCTCGTACGATTCCTCTTGGTCTTCGGGATCAGTCACATCTGCGATCCCGAGTTGGAGCAACTCTTCCTCTGGATATCCGAGCATCTCACAGGCGGCCTGGTTCACCTCGAGGAACCTGCCGTCCGGAATCGACACGATTGCGACCGACACTGCCGGCGATTCGTACGCCCGTTCCAGCCGATCATATTTCTTCAGGACACGGCGGCCCGTGGCCCATGCGGCGATCCCAGCTCCACCCAGCCCGAGGGTGAGCACGGTGACTGTGTTCACGCTCGAAGCCGCATTGGCGAGGTGCAAGGCCATGATGAGACCGGTCCCGGACGCGACGGCGAACGTGGTCGACAACTGACGCCGGACAGTGAACATGACGACTGTTCCGAAGACTGCGAGCACCATCACCACAGCGGTTGTCATTGCGGCGGGGAGGAACGGAGACAGGAATACGGTCGTACCTACCGAAACCGCGACCATGAGGGCGGGATTGGGCCGGCGTCGGACCAATTGAAAGACACCGAGTACTGCGATCGAGGCCGGGCTGATCGCCGACCAGGCGACGTCGGTCTGGCCCGACTTCAGGCCCGCTACCGCAATGGTCGTAGCGACCAGAGTTGTGACCGCAGTCGCCAGCCGAACGAGGAATTCGGCGGTGTTCGTAGTCTCGAGAGCCGCGGCCGAGGCGGCTCTATCTGGTGCATGGTCCACATTTTTTCATCGGCGGCCCATGGGCCCACCTTCAGCAAGATCGTATATGGCACATATTGGAAGTCTGCTCGTGCCGCGCAGGCCGGATTTGCGCTCGAATCTCGGAAACCGACGAATGTAGAAGCTTCGGATAGGTTGTCATGTATCAGACACACGGAAAGGACCAGATGAGCCGACCTGTCAACGATCAGGACGAAATAGCACGCGGCGTGCAGGCAGTCGGGATAGAGGTGCGGGAGGGCCGTCCCGCCGAGGTGGGGGGCATGGGAATTCGCCGAGTCCTGCCCACCAAGGGCCGCCGGACCGTCGGTCCCTGGTGTTTCGTCGACCTCATGAGCCCGGCCGATGTGGCGAATCCCGATCCGATGGAGGTCGGCCCCCATCCCCACATCGGGCTGTCGACGGTCACGTGGCTGTTCGAAGGTGAGGCGCTGCACACCGACTCGCTCGGCAGCGAGCAAGTGATCCGGCCGGGGGAGCTGAACCTGATGACTGCCGGTCACGGCATCGCTCATGCCGAACTGGAAATGCGGGCCGGATCGGCTCATGCCCGGGCCGAATATGTGAAAGGCGCCCAGATGTGGCTGGCCCAGCCGGATTCCACCCGTCATGGTCCGTCCGCCTTCGTCCACTACAAAGACCTGCCGGTCGTCGATCTGGGAAGCGGTCAGGCCCGGATCCTGATTGGCACCCTGCGCGGGGCGGTGTCATCAGTCGAAACCGACTGGCCAACAGTTGGTGCCGACCTGCAGATCACCGGGCCGATCGAAACAGGGGTCGATCCCGAGTTCGAACACGCCATCGCCCCCGTCGACCGCCGGGTCAAGGTGGAGGACGTGATCGTCCAGCCCGGAGAGCTGGGACTCATCCCATCCGGGCTCGATTCGCTCCGTTTCGAAGCCGAGGGTGGCGTCGGGAGATTCATGTTGATCGGCGGCACACCGTTCCCCGTACGTGTCCAGATGTGGTGGAACTTCGTGGCCCGTACCCGCGCCGAGCTCACCGACGCGTGGCGCGACTGGGAACGCGGCAACGAGGAGCGGTTCGCCACTGTGGCATCCAAGCTCGAAAGGATCGAGGCGCCACGCCCGCCTTGGGTCAAGGAGGACTGAGCTCCTCGGTTTTCATCGCCTCCCCGGGGCTCAGTGCGGTTGACAGCTGGGGCACCACCAGGTCTTGCGATTGGCCATATCGGTCATGGTGATGGGGGTTCCGCACCTGCGGCATGGCTCTCCCTGGCGCTTGTAGACATACAGGCGCTCGTGCCGGGACAGGTCGCTCGTGCGCCGCGCTCCCACATCTGAGGGGTCGACCGTGATGATGCGGCCGGCCCGTTCGCCCGCTTTGAGAAGATCGGCGCTCATCGTCCACAGCCGGCTCACCTCTTCTTCACCTAGGGCATTGGCGGGCGTGCGAGGGTCGATGCCGGTCAGGAACAATGCCTCTGCCCGGTAGACGTTGCCGATGCCGGCGATGATCTTCTGGTCGAGCAGCGCCGCTCCGACCGGGATGCGGCGGCGGGCCAGGTTGGCGGCGAAGGCTTCCAGCTTTTTCGAATCGGAACCGTTGGCGAGCGGGTCGGGACCGAGCCGGGAACGGATCGAATCCTCTTCGTCCGGGCTGATGAGCTCGCAGATGGTGGGTCCGGCGAGATACACGGTGGCATCGGAGCTCTCCATGGTGAGCCGCGTGTTGGGTGTGGGCGGGGGCGGTGGGTCCTTTCGGTGCACCTTGAACTTGCCGAACAGACCGAGGTGGATGTGGAGCGTAGCGTCACCCTCCCAGCGGTAGAAGAGGTGCTTGCCCTGGGCGTCAACCGTCTCGAGCACCCGCCCGTCGAGGCGACGGGCACCCTCGGCGAAACGGCCCTGGGGCGAATCTGTGGCGATCTTCTGCCCGGCGAGAGCGGCCCGGTGTCGGCGGGCGTGCCGATGGATCGTGTGCCCCTCAGGCATGATGGAGGAGGCGGGGACGGCCAATGCGAACCTCGACGCCAGGGGAGTAGTGGACCAGGGGGTCACCGGTCGGGGCGGGATAGCCGGCCGCGGTCACCAGCTCGTCTTCGAGGTGGATGGTGGTGGCGCGCTCGAGCGGCCAGGCGGGATGATCGACTGGCGCGTAGGCCAGGCGAGGGCCGAGGCGGGTGAACAGGCCCCAGCGGGCGGTGAGGAAATGCTCGAGCGGCTCCGGGTCGGGAACGGGATCTCCCCGCTTCACCACCAGCGTGCTGCGGGCGCCGCGCGGACCGGGCCAGCGCCGTTCGGCGAAGTAGGTGACCCGTTCATCTTTCCGCTCGATTGTCATCTTCGACCACATATAGGGGAGACGGTAGGAAAAACGGGCAACCAGCACCGGCAGCAGGCGGCTGGCCTCGAGCGAGTTGAACCACACCCCTGGTCGCCCATCGGGGCCCCGCACGTAGGTGCGGACGTTGGTCTCGGGAAAGGTGCCGAGGTACGGGACGGCCGGGGTACCAGGCAGGCGGATGCGCTGCATGTGAAACGCGATCAGACCTACCCAGGCCTGACCGTCGAAGGTGTCGACCGTCAGACCGGGCGGCAGCTGACGCTGCACCACCGCGGCATCGTATGCCCAGTGCGCAGAGCTGAGGTCACGCCACCCCTGCAGCATCACGGGGCGGTCGACACGCTCTACCGGCGTGGCGGGATAAAGGTCGGTTTGGTCCACGGGAGGTATTCGTTGCAAGACCGGAGCGGGATGTCACCCGGATTATGACCCGATGGGAACCGCGGGGGAAAACCACCGATGGGCTCCGAACTGATTTCGCTGTACTGGTGAGCCGGTGGTCACCCGCCAGTCGATACCGGCCAGCACGGCCCGCAGATAGCGGACCAGCATCGGGCGGAGGAACAGGAGCTGCGCCGGTCGGTCCAGCCAGGTGGGAACACCAATGGAAAACCGGGGCTCGATGGCGATCGTGAGGTCCGACGAGTTCCCCCGATCGGACGACCGCCGCTCGGACAACCGCCATGCCACCTCGGCGACGAGGCCGCCGGCATCCGTTATCTCAATGTCGAAACCCGTGCCGTCGTACCAGGCCACGAACCGGCGCGTGATCGTACGGCCGTTGTAGTACTCGAGGGTGTCCACGGATCCCATCCCTGGCCAGATCTCGACCTGGTTGGCAGCACAAAACGGGTGGCATTCTTCCAGGTGGCCGGGGGCGGAGATGACGTCCCACACGGCTGCGGCGGGCGCCGCGATCTCCCGGTGCTGGGTCACGGTGTAGCGGGGCATCCGGGCCGAACTTGGCGCGGTGCCGACCTGCAACGGGATTCGGTCTGGTACCCACCGCTCCGCTCCAACCCCCAATTGTCTTCGGATCTGCAGAAACGCGTCGGCGTCGGCCGACGTGATCGAGTAGACCTTGGCAGGTGACCGTCTTTGTGGCACTGCTTCGAGGGATTGCGCCATCGGACCTGAGGATGCGGAATGAGAACCTGCGGGCCGTTTGTTCGGAGCTCGGGTTCTCGAATGTGGCGACCGTCATATCGTCCGGCAACATCATCTTCGAGACCGATGGCACCGATCACGCCCGGCTAGAGACGGTGCTGGAAGAGGCGTGGCCGGCCCGGCTCGGCTTCGACAGCACCACCATCATCCGCACGCAGGGCGAAATCGAGCACCTGGTCGAGATGGTGCCGTTTGGCGCCCTCGAGCACTCGCCGGAGACCTATCTCCTGGTCACCTTCACAAAACACCCGGTGGTTGTCGAGTTCGACCTGCCGCACCAACCGGAAGGGCGGGACTATCAGCTCATCGGGGCGACCGACCGGGAGCTGTTCACCGTCTCCGACAACACCAGCAAGCGTCCGGTAGATGTCATGCCCTGGATCGACAGGCAGTTCGGAAAGCAGGTGTCATCCCGCACCTGGCTGACGGTCGCGCGAATCTTCGAGAGAATGCAGCCTTCCTAATTGGTCCCCCACAGGAGCTGTGGACGTGTGTCTGCCCAATGGTCCCGTACGGGCAGCGCTCGTCGCGTCTCTCAATGGTCCCCCACGGGAGCGCGCAGTGCGTCTTTCAATGGTCCCCCACGGGGAGCAAGCTTGCTTGCGGACGTGGGGGAAGGTACCGCCGAGTGAGCGGAGCGAGGGAGGGGGTAGGGGAATAAGGGCGGTTGGCATGGTTGTGTGTACGCGTCGGTTTCTTGGACGCTGGAGTTGGTGTGTTCTTTTGCCCCCTACCCCTCTCCGGCCTGCGGCCTGCGAGCGGTACCTTCCCCCAACTTCGCCGACTTCGTCGGCTCTCGTTGGGGGACCATTAGGTCGAAGCTCGACTTCGTCTCGTTGCCTTTTCCGAATGGCCTTTTGACAGGGACCATTGGGTGGAAGCTCGACTTCGTCTCGCAGTCGTTTCCTTTTTTTCAATGGTCCCCCACGGGGAGCAAGCTTGCTTGCGGACGTGGGGGAAGGTACCGCCGAGTGAGCGGAGCGAGGGAGGGGGTAGGGGGAAGAAGTGTGGTCAGTGGGCGGCCAGCCGACGGACGGTCAGGCGCCAGGAGATGAGGAACGTGGCGATGACACCGGTGCCGAGGGCGACCCAGGTGCGCAGGTCGACGCCGCTGCCGCGAAACATGATGTCGCGTAGCGAGTCGAGGGCGTGGGTTATCGGCAGTGTCCAGCTCACGGCTTGTACGCTCGGCAGCAGCCGGTCGACGCTGATGAAGAATCCGCTGAAGAACAGGCTGAGCAGCAGGATGATCATCGCTACGTTGACCGCCTGCACATCGCTCGCCACGGCGGCAGAAATCACGAAACCGATGCCGAGGGCCACCAGCGTCAACAGCAGAAGGACAAGGACGTAGTCGAGTAGTGACCCGGCGAGCGGAATGCGGAACCCCAGGAACATGAGCGCGGTCAACGCGGTGGCCACAATGCCAGAGATCAGCAAGAACCCGAGGTATTTGCCGACCAGGATCTCGACGGGGCGGATGGGTGCCACCTGGAACAACTCGGGCGTTCCCAGTGCCCGCTCCCGCACAAAGGACAGAGCGGCGAACGTGATGGCGAGATGCTGGAGTAGCAAGGCCATGGCGCCCGGAGCGTAGAAGTCGGTGATCTCGAGGTCGATTGCGTCGATGACCTCTGCGTGTGAGTCGAACGGACTCACCAAAACGGCGGGCGGGATGGATTGGAAGTCTGCAATCGTGGCGTTCAGCTGCTCCAGATCGTTCTCGATCGAGCGCGCCGCCTCGGCGTCGTCTTTGATCGACTCCGATTCCAGCGTCGCCAGCAGCCCATCGATGTCGCGGCTGATCTGGCTCTGTTGCGAGCCCGACAACTCTTCCAGCGCCGCCAACCCTCCGGTGGGCGACGTCGGGTTTTTCAGCTGCTGGAGTTGGCGCGCCAACGTGGCTCGGTGGCGGGCGGTGGCGACTTCATCTCCGGATTCGATCGACTGGCGCAATAGGCCGGCCGATTCCCCGGCGTTGGCCAGTATCTCGTCGTAGCCGTCCGATTCCTGCTGGCCACGGGTGACGAGCTCTTCGAGGATCCGGCGGTTGACGGTGTCGATGGTGGTGCGGCTCAGTAGCGTGACGGTTGCCTGCTCGAACGGGTCGAGCTGGTTGTGGAAGACCTCGACCACGGCCGATTCGCCCGAGCGCACGATCTCGACCGGGTTGGGGGGGATCGTCACGACGATGTCGACCCGGCCCCGCCGCAGGTCGTCCAGCGCCCGGTCGGCGTCCTCTTCGATTCCTCGGAAATCGATGTTGCTGCCGGTTTCTTTGATGCGCGTGGCGACTTCCTCGCCGAGCCGGCTGTCGGGATCGGTTACCACCAGCGTGGCGAGCGGCCCGATGTTGGTCTGGTAACCGAACCCCACCAGCGCCAGGATGACGAAGGGGCCCAGGATGAGGGTCGCCAGCAGCCGGGGTTGGCGAATCACCGCCAGTGCTTCTTTGCGGACGATGGCGCCCACGCGGGTCACGAGGTCTCTCACTCTCCCCGCCCCTTCTTGTCCGGTGTGCCCGGTGTCGACTCGGCATGTCCATTGGTTGAGCGATACCGTTCGACGATCTCGACGAACACGTCGTCAAACGGCGGCACGTGTTGTTCCACTGATTCGATCTCTATTTCCCGGTCGTTCGACCAGGACCCGAGGTCGGGGATGGCAATCGCTGCATCGGGCACGACCAGGCGCACGGACATCGTGGAGGTTTTGGTCAACGAAGAGGCGCCCAGCATCTTCACGACCTCGTCGAGCGTCTCCGATGAGGGACGCATGACGAATTCGACGTCCAGGAGGTCCCCGCCGTAGGCCGCCCGGCGCAGGCCCTCTGGGGTCTCGATGGTGAGAAGCTCGCCGTCGGCCAACACGCCGATGAAGTCGCAATATGCGGCCTCGCCCACATACTGGGTCGTCACCACCAATGTGCGTCCGTCCCCTTTGAGATCTGTGAAGTGGTCCCAGAACTTCCGGCGCAGGACCGGGTCGATGCCGGCCGTGGGCTCGTCGAGAAACATCAACTCGGGGTCGTGCGCCAGCGCGCCGGCCAGGCTGAGGCGGCGTTGCATGCCACCCGAGATCCGATCAGCCCGCTTGTCGCGGTGGCTGTCCAGCTCGACGAACTCCAGCGCCCGGTCGAGGCTCGCCTGGTTTCGATGAGAGTAGAGGGCGGCCAAGAACCGCAGGTTTTCCTCTATTGTCAGGCCGGGGTAGAGCACGCTCAGCTGCGGCATGTATCCGATGCGAGTGCGGGTCGCGGTCGAAAACTGGGTGGGGTTCTGACCGAGGACCTTCACTCGGCCCGAGGTCGGCACCACCGAACCGGTGAACATCTTGACGGTTGTGGTCTTGCCAGATCCGCTGGGACCGATGAACCCGAAAATCGTGCCGGCCGGGACGGAGAGGTTGAGGTTGCGGATGCCGTCGCCGGAAGGAAACGTCTTTTCGAGCCGCCGGGCTTCGATCAATCCTGTGCCGTCCTCGATCGTTTCCGACAGGATCGGGATGCCGGCTGTGAGTTCTGCGTTGTCGACGGCTGACGTGTCGACGGCTGAAGCTTCTATGCCCTCAGTTTCGACGTCAGGAAAGACAGGGATCCCGGTCTCGGTTTCTGCTGGCACGTGCACCCTGGTCGTTTCTCCTCTTCGTGCCGGTGCGTTGGCTTGGCTCCACCGGACCGGGCCCTGCGTTGTTGTTCGCCATCTACCCAGCCGCCACTCACCTCAAACCTGAACGTCCGGGCCCTCGGTGCTTCAACTCTCGGTCTCAATGAATGAATGACTGAATGCATTCGGCGTCCCCGTGGAGGGTCGTGTGAGCGGACGAGCACGGAGAACGTTTGTTGATGACAAGCGAGGGGTAAGGAGTCGGCATGAATCATGAGAACACGACTGACACGGCCACGAAGTGGGAGCTGAACGACCGCCGGAAGCTGGGCAGCATGCTGATCACGTTGGGCGCTCTGGGTGCCATCGCCGCCGTGATCGGCACGCTGCTGGTGCTGTCCCTCGTTCGTTCCTCGGGCGAATCCCTCCGCACCACCCTCGAGATCAGCGGCGACGTAGCCACCCTGACGGAAGATGCGGTGGAGATCGCAGCCGAGTCGGTCACGATCGCCGCCTCCAGTCTCGACCAGATTCGGTCCAGCTCTGACGACCTCATCGGTACCTTCTCGACCACCGCCGAGGCCTTTGAAGAGGCCGGCGACATCGTCGCCACCGACGTGCCGGCCACGATCAAAGAAGTGCGGGTGACGACTGCCGGGCTCGCCGACGCCGCCGACTCGTTCAACCAGGCGCTGGGCACGCTCTCGATCATCGGAGTGTCTCCTCCTCGAGTGGCCGTGGTCGACTCGTTCACCGAGATCGATAGGCAGCTCGAGGATCTGGCCGCTCGACTGCAGAAGGAGGGGCAGCTGATTCAGAAAATCGGCTCCGATTTCCGGTCCTTCGGCGAAGACACTGCCGCTGTGCAAGCGGATCTGAAACGGGCCGCTGACGCTCTCGAACGAATCGATCCGCTGGTGGCCGGCTATCAACGGTCGGCCCAGGACGCCTCTGCCACCATCGCTACCGCCTCGGCCGACCTGGAGAGCCAGCTGCGGTCGGCAACGGCCATGGTCATCGCATTCGGCGTGTTGCTCGGGCTGAGTCAGCTCGGGTGGGTCGTTCTGGGCCGGGCATTGCGCGGCAGGCCTGATGCGATCGCCCCCGAACCGAGTGTTGCTCATGCGGGATCGGTTGACGCTGCCGGCTCGTCGGCCCGGCCCGAAGCCTCCAACGGCAGACACGATTTCACGGGGACCACCACCGGCCACTCACCCGAGAGATAGGACATAACCATGAGTGCAACCGCTGCGATCCTCATCACGGCCGGCGCCGCCGCCGCTGCTTCCTACCTGATCTCAACTTCTCGCTCGGTTCGCTTCGACCCTGTCGATCCCGAGGCCGAGCGGCGCCTCATCGAAGAACAGGTCATGGAGCGGCCCCGGTTGCGCAATTGGCTTGGCGGCAACGAAACCGCCGGCCGGAAGATCATATCCCTCGGGCTCGTAGTTGTATTCGGTCTCACTCTGTTCGCCGGGTGGCTGTTCGACTCTCTCGATGAGCAGTGGGGGTTCGCCCGCTTCGACAGTGCAGTGGCCGAGTGGGGCGCTCAAAACAAGACCGACACCTCGACCACGCTCATGTCGATCTTCACCGAGCTGGGGGGAACCGTTCCGGTCGTCATTGCCGCCGCAGTGGCCGCCTGGTTCGGATGGCGCAAGCGGCGCAGCCTGCAGGTGGTCTACTTCCTTCTCAGCGTCACCGTGGGCCAGGCGCTCATCAACCTCGGGCTCAAAGCCCTGATCGACCGGGAACGGCCCGACATCGATCAGCTGGCCCCGTGGGCAGGATCGTCCTTCCCTTCTGGCCATTCGGCGGCCGCTGCCGCCACCTGGGCCGCCATCGCACTGGTCATGAGCATGGATCGGAGCCGCACCGCCAAGGCCATCTACGCCGCGCTGGCAGCGTTGATTGCCGCCGCCGTCGGGGCCACCCGGGCTCTGCTGGGCGTGCACTGGCTGACGGATGTGATGGCCGGCTTGTCTGTCGGGTGGATCTGGTTCACGATCTGCGCCGTTGCTTTCGGCGGGTACCGCATGCGGTTTGGTTCGTTGTTCACCCGCTCTGTCAATAGGGCGACGGTGACGCCAACGCCTGCCTTTGTGCTCCCGACCTGGCCCACGGTTCGCCGATTCGCCACCGGGTGGCTCGGGCGCTACCTCGCGCTGGTGGCTGTCACCTACCTGGCCGGCCTCGTCGTAACCCGGCTTCTCGCCGATACGGGTGTCGGCACCACCGAACGGTCTCTCAGCACCTGGTTCGCCGAAGAGCGTACGGCCTTCTACAACCAGCTAACCGACATCGGCTCGGCCTTCTCCGACACGGTCACGATCGTCATCGCTTTGCTACTCGTGATCGGTGCGCTCGCCATGAAGTTCCGCCGCTGGATCGAACCGGCCTTCATCACCGCCGCCGTGACGCTCGAGACGGCCGTGTTTGCCACCGCCGCCTTTCTCGTTGGACGCGACCGCCCGCCGGTGGAGCAGCTCGACGTTTCTCCTCCAACGGCCAGCTTTCCTTCCGGCCACACCGCCGCCGCTGTCGCCTTCTACGGCGGGCTGGCCGTCCTGGTTTGGATGTACAACCGCAATCGAGTTGCACGCTATGCAGCCGCCGCCGGCGCCGTACTCATCCCCCTCTTCGTTGCCGTGTCGCGTCTGTACCGTGGCATGCACTACCTGACCGATGTGATCGCCGGCCTCCTGCTGGGCATCGCCAGCGTCTACCTCACCGTGCAGCTGTTCCGAGCCGTTCGCCGGGCCCGGGCAGACGAACCGGATGGTCTCGATGTGGCTGAGGTCTCCTCTGCCACCGGCCTGGACGCGCCCGAACCGGCGACGCTGGAACTGGAACCGAACAAGTCGTTTGCCGTGGTCGCCAACCCGGCGGGTAGCCCGTTGGAGATCGAACAGATGCGACGCCTCCTCGATCGATCGGGCCTGTCACCCGACTGGTACGACACGACGCCCGACGACCCGGGTACAGGCCAGGCCCGGTCGGCTCTCGAACAGGGGGCAGACGTGGTGGTGGCCCTCGGCGGCGACGGAACCGTCCGGGCCGTCATTGATGCTCTTGCCGGTTCGGACCGGGTGCTCGGCATCGTCCCCTCCGGCACCGGCAACCTGCTCGCCTCCAACCTCCAGATTCCCGATGACGTGGCGGATGCGACCGGAGTGGCGGTGGGAGAAGAACACACGGTGATCGACTTGGGCCAGGTCGACGGCGAATCCTTTGCCGTCATGGCCGGTGTGGGGTTCGACGCCCGCATCATGCGTGACACCGGCCGGGAGGCGAAAGAACGATTTGGAATGCTGGCTTACGTGGCCGAGGGGCTGCGCCACCTGCGCGACCGGCCGTTTGGAACTCTGGTGAGCGTTGACGGTGAACCCTGGTATCAGGGCGAAGCCTCGATGATCCTCGTCGGGAACATGAGCTCGATCCGCAACGGGATCGAGATCTTCCCCGACAGCTCGCCTCACGACGGCGAGCTGGACGTGTTGGTGGTGCGAGCGTCCGGCTGGTGGGAATGGCTGAAGGCCGGCCTCACGATGCTCACCGGCCGCACGAACGGATCGCGGGTTACTTTCGCCAAGGGCTCTCTGATCGAGGTCGCTCTGAGCGAGCCCGTGCCTCATGAGATCGACGGCGAGGAGCGCGAAGCGGTCTCCGGGTTGGAGTTCACGTGCCGCCCCCAGGCGCTGAGGGTGGCTGTGCCCGCCCAAGCAGATGCACCGCAACCATCCGATGAACTAGATGCCGGCCGGCCCATCGCAACCATACAAGCGCCGCAGACGGTGGGAGCCGGCGCATGAGCTCCGTCACCGAGGTCCCCGACATCAACAACCCCGATCTCCCCGATGTCGTGGAAACAGCCCGCCGGTCGGGCGTCTGGGATCTCCTTCGTCGGGCCTTAACCCGGTTCCGGTACGCCGACGGTTTCAGTTATGCCCGCGCCGTGGCCTTCCAGCTGGTCCTGACCCTGATTCCGGGCGCCATGTTCGTGGTGGGGCTGGCCGCCTGGATGGGGGATGGGCGCCTCCAGTCGATTCTCCGTGCCATGGCCGAGAGCCTGGCCCCGGGGCCCGCCGGCCAGATCGTCCTGCGGGTGTTCGAGCAGGGCACTGATGCCGTTTCCACCGGCAATGTGGCCGCCGTTGTCGGCGGTGCCCTTGCCATGCTGACCTCGGGCGTCACGGCCATGGCCCAACTGCAGCGGGGATCCTCCCGCATCTACGGCATTCAGGAAGACCGCCCCACGCTCCAGAGATACGGTCTGGCAACACTTCTCACGCTCTCAGCCGGAGTCCTGTTCACCGTCGCCTTCGTGGTCATCGCCCTCGGTTCGGGCATCACCGGTTCGTTCGGTGAGGGCAATCCCCAGTCCGCCTGGGTCACGCTGCGATGGCCGCTCGGCATCGCCCTTCTTCCCGCCGCCTTCGCGTTGCTGTACAAGGTCGCTCCCAACCGGAAACAGCCGTCGCCGCTGGCCCTGGGCCTGGGAAGCGTGATCGCGATCATTGCCTGGTTCGTCGTGTCGGCGCTGCTGTCGTTCTACCTGAATGCCAGCACTGCGTTTGGCGAAACCTATGGGCCGCTGGCCGGGGTGATCGGGCTGATGTTCTGGGCCCAGCTGTCGGCGATCGCCACCTTCTACGGGCTGGCCGTGAACGCCCAGATCGAGGCCGAACACGCCGGCGTCGAGGAGGTTCGAACCTCAGCGCAACGGTCCGATGAGGACTCCATGGAGACGGCCGACCCGCAGTACCCTTTTGACCCGGAAGCATTGAGGAAGCGATTGGAGTTTCCCCGATGACGGAGGCGCTCGTCAACCTCAGCGACCATATCGACCCGACCGAACACCTGCGGAGAGCGGCCGAGTCCGTGGTGGGACCGGTGTTCACCGAAGGCAACACGCTGGATGTGTTGCGCAACGGGGACGAGATCTTTCCCGCCATGCTCGACGCCATCGCCCAGGCGCAACGCTCGATCGAATTCGTCACCTTCGTCTATTGGACCGGGCCCATCGCCCGTCAATTCGCCAACTCGCTCACCGAGCGCGCCCGGGCCGGCGTCCGGGTCCGGGTTCTCCTCGACGGTTTTGGTTCCCGCCCCATGGATCCCGCGTTGGTCGAACAATTGAAGGAGGCCGGAGCAGAGGTCGAGGTTTTCCGTCCGCTCGCCCGTCTGAAGTTCTGGGAAACCGATCACCGCACCCACCGTAAAATCTTGATCTGCGACGACGAGGTGGGCTTCACCGGGGGAGTGGGCATCGCCTCGGAGTGGCAGGGGAATGCCCGCTCACCCGACGAATGGCGCGACACCCACTTCCGCATCAAAGGACCGGCCGTGCGCGGCCTGAAGGCCGCCTTTCTGGCCGATTGGCGGGACACCGGTCACGCCATCGACGCCCACGACATTTCGGTCCCGACTCCCGATGTCGACGGCAACGTGCTTCTCGGGGTGGTGGACGGGTCGGCCCACATCGGGTTCAACCCGGCCGAACGCCTGATGGAAGGTGTGATCGCGGCGGCGCAACGCTCCATCCTGATCCAGAGCCCGTATTTCAACCCGTCGGATGGGCTGATCGACCTGTTGGTCGACGCCCGCAACCGGGGTGTCGAGATCGACGTGCTCATCCCCGGACCGCACATCGACAAGCGGGTGAGCCGGGTGGTGGCGGCCGACCGGTCTGACCATCTCCTGGACGCCGGCGTGCGGATGTGGGAGTACCAGCCCACCATGATGCACGTCAAAGCCATCATCGTCGACAACGCCGCCGCCGTGGTCGGATCGGTCAACTTCAATCGCCGATCAGTGGAAAAGGACGAAGAAGTGGCGCTGGTTGCCATCGACCAGGGAATCGCAGCGGAGCTCACCGCTCACTTTCGTGAAGATCTCCGTAAATCCAACCCCGTGAAAGCGCCCGCCGACCTGATCGGAACCTTCGGCAAACTCGTCGCCCCCGCGCTGCGGCTGGTTCAGCGGGAGTTCTGAGGCCCTGCCCGCGGGTAGCGTGGACCCATGACCATCAAGCGCATCTGGCACGGTTGGACCGAACCGCACAACGCCAATGCCTACCAGTCGCTGCTCGTCGACGCGATCTTTCCGGGCATCGAAGCCAAGAACATTCCCGGGCTACAGGGCATCGAGCTGCTGCGCCGCGAACTCGACGGCGAGGTCGAATTCGTCACGATCATGTCATTCCACTCACTCGACGACGTGATCGCCTTTCAGGGTGAGGACTACGAGCAGGCCTACGTCCCCGAAGCCGCCCGTCAGGTGCTGAAACGCTGGGACGAAACCTCAGCCCACTACGAGGTTGCGGACTGAGGACTGAAGTTGTCAATGGTCCCCTGCCGGGAGCTGACGTAGTCAGCGGAAGCGGGGGAAACCAACGAAGTGGAGCAGGGGTAGGGGAACAAGAACGGGTGAGGGGAAGAGAGAACGAGCCGATCAGTCGAAACACGGACGAGCGTTGCGTGCGAGCGTTGGTGTCTTGATCTGGGTCGCCTGTGGGGGTGGGTCGTCCGTTTTCCCCCTACCCCTCTCCCCCCTACCCCTCTCCGGCCGGCGGCCTACGAGCGGTACCTTCCATCTCTCCGGCCTGCGGCCTACGAGCGGTACCTTCCATCTCTCCGGCCTGCGGCCTACGAGCGGTACCTTCCTCCTCTCCCC
>JBFIPU010000064.1:0-15342 GCA_041609995.1 Acidimicrobiia bacterium | reverse complement strand
CGGAGCCGGCGCCGAGCACAAAGAGCCGCTGGAAGGGACCGGTTGGATGCGGGCCGATGTGCGCGACGCAGTCACCGGGCAGGTGATCGCCTTCACCAACCCGATCTTCTTCGGCCTGCCCCCCTCGCCGGGGCGTACCTACGGCGAGTTCATCGACGACACCGGCTGGGATCTCATCTCGGGGTTCGCGCAGAGCGTCCGGCCCCCGGGAGCATGATCGTGTCCGCCGGCCGGGCCGCCTTCGACGTTGACATGGTGATCTTCGACAAGGACGGGACCCTGATCGACCTCGATTTGACGTGGGGCCCTCTCGGGCAGGCTTGGCTCTCGGCCGTGGCGGGTGACGAGCCGGGCTTGAAGGCGGCGCTGGCGGTCGAACTCGGGGTCGGACCGGACGGGACGTTGGTCGACGGTGGTTCGATGGCATCCGAATCGGTGGCCCAGATCAACGACCGGACCCGGCGGGTACTCCAGGCCCACGGCCACGATGGTGAAGCGGCAGCAGCGCGCGTCACGGCCGCCTCGACGGCGATGGAAGGCATCGCACTGGAGTTGTACCCGATCGGTGACGTGCGCGGGGCGATGGAGCGGCTGGCATCGGCCGGGCTGATCCTGGCAGTCGCTTCCAGCGACGACGCCGACCAGATCTTCTCCGATCTGCGAACCCTGGGCGTAGCCGACCTGGTGGCGGCGGTGGCCGCCGGCGACGGCCCCTGGGATCCCAAGCCTGATCCGGCGAGTGTGTTGGCGCTGGCCGCAACGTTCGAGCTCGAGCCGTCCCGAATCCTGATGGTGGGCGATTCCCACACCGACATCGGGGCCGCCCGCCGTGCCGGCGCCGCCGGGGTGGTGGCGGTGGCCAGACCCGACGGAACCTGTGTCGTGGGGAGCGAGGCAGATGCCGTCATCACGTCGATCGAGGAGCTCTCCGTATGGTGAAGGCCGCTGTGTGCCGCACGCATGGCGCGCCGCTGGCGCTGGAAGAGGTGGCAGTGGCTCCACCGGGACCGGACCAGGTGCGGGTCGACATCGAGGTCTGTGCGATCTGCCACAGTGACATCACGTATTTGAAGGGAGGCTGGGGTGGGCCGACCCCCGCGATCTACGGCCACGAGGCGGCCGGGGTCGTGGAATCGGTGGGGGAGGGGGTCGCCGCGATCGAGCGCGGTCAGCGTGTTCTCGTTGGCCTGCTCCGAACCTGCGGTGCGTGCTTCCACTGCGCGCGAGGCGAGGAGAATCTGTGCATCGGCTCGTTCCCGGAGGATTCTCCGTTCACCGGCCAAGACGGGGAAGCCATTGCCCAGGGCCTGAACACCGGGGCGTTCGCCGCCCGAACCGTCGTCCATCGCTCCCAGGTCGTGCCGGTGCCCGCCGATGTTCCGCTGGAGTCGGCCTCGCTGCTGGCCTGTGGCGTGCTCACGGGGTTCGGGGCGGTCACCAATACCGCGTCAGTGACGCCTGGATCCAGCGTCGCGGTGATCGGCGTCGGCGGTGTGGGTCTCAGCGCAGTCCAGGGCGCGGCTTCGCTCGGGTGCGAACCCCTCATCGCCATCGATCTCATCGACGACAAGCTCGATCATGCAGCCGAGCTGGGTGCGACGGATTTGATCAATGCTTCGCGCACCGATGTGGTCGGCGCCGCCCGGGAGGTGACCGCCGCCATCGGCCCGGATTACGTTTTCGTCACCGTCGGGGTCGGTGCGGCGGTCGACCAGGCCAAGGCGATGGTCCGCCGGGGGGGCACGGTGGTGTTCGTGGGCATGCCTCCCTATGGGCTGCGAACCGAGGTGGAGGTCACCGACTTGGCCGACAACGCTCAGACCTACCTGGGGTCGAAGATGGGCTCGGGCCGCCTGGGCCGGGACGTCCCGAAGTTGCTCGATCTCTACCGGGCTGGTTCGCTGGAGCTCGACCGGATGGTTTCCAACATCTATCCGGTGGAGGAGATCAATGACGCCATCGCCCAAGTCGAGAGAGGGACCGTCGTTCGCAACCTGGTTCGTTTCGAGCGGTGAGCAGATGAAGGTCAGCCGGCTGGAAACGTACTCGACCCCCGACGTCGGGCTGGTGCGCCTGACGACCGATTCTGGCGACGAGGGCTGGGGACAGCTTTCGACTTACAACGCGGACATTTCGGCCCAGGTGTTCCACCGACAGGTGGCCCCGCATGCAGTGGGGCGTGACGTCGGCGATCTGGAGGTCATCTTGGACGAGATCGTCGAGATCGAGTTCAAGTTCCCCGGCTCGTACCTGCGGCGGGCGCTGGCAGGTCTCGACACCGCCATCTGGGATCTGCGCGGCAAGTTGGCGGGCGTGAGTGTGTGTGAGCTGCTGGGCGGACAACCCCGGCTCTACCCGGTGTACGCATCGAGCATGCGACGCGACATCGAACCCGAGGCCGAGGCGACGCGGCTGGCCCGGCTCCAGCAGGCCGACGGATACCGCGCCGCCAAGTTCCGTATCGGGAGCGAGAACGGGCACGACCGGGACGAGCGGCCGGGCCGTACCGAGGCCATCGTGCCCGCCGTCGCCGGCGCCCTGGACCCCGCCACAAAGCTGATGGTGGACGCCAACTGCGGATACTCCTCCGCCCGGGCCATCGAGGTCGGCGTCTTCCTCGACGACGCCGGGGTCACCCATTTCGAGGAGCCATGCCCCTACTGGCAATACGAAGAGACGGCTGCGGTGCGCCAGGCGCTCGATGCTCGGTCCATTCAGGTTGCAGGAGGCGAGCAGGACTGCGATCTCGCCACCTGGCAGCGGATGGTCGACACGCCGGTCTTCGACGTCGTCCAGCCGGACATTCTCTACGTCGGTGGCCTGGTGCGCGCCATGCGGGTGGCGGCCATGGCAGCCGAGGCGGGCCTGCCGTGCCTTCCCCACTCGGCCAATCTTTCGCTCGTGACCGTGTTCACGCTCCACATGATGGGGGCCATTCCGAACGCAGCCGGTATGGTCGAGTGGTCGATCGAAGGGGAGGACTACTACCCATGGCAATCCGGGATCTACGACCCGGAGCTCACCGTGCGGGACGGGATGGTGGACATACCGAATGCACCCGGGTGGGGGGTCGAGATCCGGCCTGAATGGCTGTCCGGGGCCGAGAGGACGGTGACGGCCCTTTCTGGTTGACCGCAGACCGGGGCAGTGGCAGATGGCGTGTCCCCGATGGATGCCTGCCTCCCGGTCAGAACCGTTGAGTCGACCGCCGGCGGTGCCGATAGCCACTGGGTGGATACCACGCATGACCTCGGGGTGTTGCTACAGGCGCGTCACGGCCTGATCATGGCCGAAATCGAAGACGAGGCAGGGTTCCTGGCCGCCGCCAGAACCGTGGCCGAAGAACTGGAACACCCCCTTTGGTTGTGGTCGTCGACGCGCGGCCTCGGATTGGACGGCAACGACGGGATGTACGGCACCAACCAGCTCACGCGGGCCCTCGATACGATCGCCTTCCTCGATGAGCCCGGCATCTTCGTGTTCCAGGACATTCACCCGTATATGGACGATCCCGAAGTCATCAGGCACCTCAAGGAAATCGCTCAGCAATTCGAGGAGGAGCCGCACACGCTCATCCTGACGGCGCCCAAACACGACGTGCCGATTGAGCTGGAGGGGCTGGTACATGTGTGGTCGCCCCGCCCGGCGACCCGCAAAGACGTCGCCGCCATGGTGCGGCGGACGATCCAGCACCTGACCGACCGTGACAACCTGGTGCAGCTCTCGGACGCCGACTTCGCATCCCTGGTGGATGGACTCATGGGCGTCGGCCTCAAGCAGGCGGAACAGCTCCTGCTGCAGGCCGCGGTCGAAGACGGAGAGCTCAATGGGTTGGACGTGCCGCGTCTCATGCGGGTCAAGGCCCGCCAGGTTCTGGGCGGCGGCATGCTCGAGTTGATCGAGGCCGACGCGGCCACGCTGGCCGACATTGGCGGCATGCAGAGGTTGCGGGATTGGCTGCGCCTGCGGGAGCCCGCCTTTCGAGGCCTGGCCCCCGGGCTGGAGCCGCCCAAAGGCCTGCTCATGACCGGCATCCCCGGCTGTGGAAAGTCGTTGGCGGCCAAGGCCGTGGCCGGGGGGTGGAGCGTGCCCCTCATCCTCCTTGATCCCGCCCGCCTCTATTCGAAGTACATCGGTGAGTCCGAAGGGCGACTCGATCGGGCACTGACCTCCCTGAAGGCGGTGGCTCCGGCCGTCTTGTGGATTGATGAGATCGAAAAGGGTTTTGCCTCCGGTTCGGGTGACGGTGGTACCAGCAAACGGATGCTGGGCTCGTTCTTGCGGTGGATGCAGGAGCGGTCGCCCGGCGTCTTCGTCGTGGCCACCGCTAATGACGTCAGCGCCCTTCCCCCCGAGTTTCTCCGCAAAGGCAGGTTCGATGAGATCTTCTTCGTCGATCTCCCGACAGCTGCTGCCCGGCGCGACATATGGCGGCTCCAGCTGGCGAAGCGTGAATTGGTGGCGGGGCGCTTCGACATCGAGCGGCTGGTAGCCCTCTCCGAAGGCTTCTCCGGCGCCGAGATCGAGATGGCGGTCGTCGGCGCCCTGTATCGGGCGTTCGCGGCCGACCGGGACCTGCGCCAGCAGGATGTCGAAACCGAGATCAGTGCCACGATTCCTCTCTCGGTGAGCCGGGCCGGACAAATCGGTGTTCTTCGCCGGTGGGCCCACGAGCGGGCCGTGCCGGCCGACTGAGATCGGGCGCAATGAGGCCCCATCCAGATCGTCCCGGACTCTCCCGCGGGGATAGACCCGGGTCCAACTCGAACGGATAATCTCCCGACATGCATCGATACGACGAAGACACCGACCACCTCGCCCGGGCCGTCTTCGAATACGCCCTCCAGCGGGTTCGCATGGACCCCCCGGACCTCGATGGCCCGGTCCCGGCCGCATACCTGCGCGAAGTGGTCGGCCAGACCATCACACCGGACGGAATCGGCGGGCATGAAGCGCTGCGCTTGTTCGTCGAGCATCTGGCACCGGCCTGCATCTCGGTCGATCACCCTCGTTTCCTGGCATTCATCCCCAGCGCTCCGACCGAGGCTTCGGTCCTGTTCGATCTGGTGGTGGCGGCGTCCTCGCTGTATGGGGGGTCCTGGCTGGAAAGCGCCGGCGCCGTGTATGCGGAGAACCAGGCTCTCGCCTGGCTGGCGGGCCTGGCCGGCCTCCCGGAAACGGCCGGCGGCTGCTTCGTCTCCGGTGGCACGGCCGGCAACCTGTCGGCTCTGGTGGCCGCCCGGTTTGCGGCCGCCGACCGGCGCGAACGCCGGCCGAAGAGGTGGTCGCTGCTCGCCACCGGACGCAGCCATTCGTCCATTCAGGCAGCCGCCGACGTGATGGATGTAGACGTCGTGCTGGTGGAACCCGATGCGCACGGACGGATGACCGGTTCCGCTCTCGGGCGGCGGCTGGACGAGCTGGATAACGAACAGCGAGAGGGCTTGTTTGCGGTGGTGACCACTGCCGGGACCACCAACCTCGGCGTCATCGACGACCTCGAGACCATCGGCTTTCTCGCCAAGACCAATGATCTGTGGATGCACGTCGACGGTGCTTACGGCGGGGCGGCGCTGGCAGCCCCATCCAAGCGCCATCTCTTCGAGGGGATCGAGCACGCCGACTCGATCGTGCTCGATCCGCACAAATGGCTTTTTGCGCCGTTCGATTGCGCCGCCCTCATTTACCGCGAACCCGAGCTCGCCCGCCAGGCCCACACGCAGCACGCCGGATACCTCGACCCGATCAATGAACGGGACGAGTGGAACCCGTCCGACTATGCCCATCATCTCTCCCGCCGGGCCCGGGGCCTGCCGTTCTGGTATTCACTGGCCACGTATGGAACCCGGGCGTATCGGGATGCGATCGAAAAGACGCTCGATGTGGCCAACCAGGCGGCCCGGCTGATCGACGAACGACCTCACGTAGAACTGTTGGAGGAACCCACGCTGTCGATCGTCGCCTTTCGTCGGCTCGGATGGTCCGAGTCCGATTACCAGCAATGGAGTGAACGCATGCTGGAAGCAGGCATTGCGTTCGTGCTGCCGTCCGAATTCGAAGGCGAGACCATTTTGCGCCTGGCGATCGTCAACCCGACCACCACCGCGCACGACATCGCCGAGATCCTCGACCACCTCGCCTGAAGGCGCTTCCAGCCGACCGGCGTTCACGCGTTTCGTGCTCTTCTCGCGCCAGAAGTGGCGCTGACGCGAGCGGGTACACTCGCCTCATGGGTTACGCACGTGACGACATCGAGCGTGTGCGGGCAGCGACAGACCTGGTCGAGCTGGTCGGCGAGGTCACCAAGATTCGTCGAACGGGGCGTTCCTCCATGGCGGTCTGCCCGTTTCACGGGGAGAAGACCGCCTCGATGTCCGTCGACGGTATCAAGGGTCTGTATCACTGCTTCGGTTGCGGCGAAGCCGGGGACGTGTTCAAGTTCGTGCAAACCGTCCAGAGCCTGAACTTCGTCGAGTCGCTGGAGCTCCTGGCCCGGCGGGCCGGTATCGCGCTTAAGCTCGACCCGAAGGACCAGCAGCGCCGGAGCGATCGAGAGTCGATGCTGGAGGCCATCGCGGCCGCGGTCGACTTCTATCACGACCGGCTGAAGCAGGGGGCCGATGCCGGATCGGCGCGCTCGTATCTGCGCAGCCGGGGATACGGCATCGAGGTCGTCGAACAATTCCAGCTCGGATTCAGCCCTCCCAGTCCGTCAGCGCTGGTGACCCATCTCACGAAGCGGGGCATCAAAGAATCGATGCTGATCGCAGCCAGTCTCGCAATGAAGAGCCGGCAGGGGCGACTGGTCGACCGTTTTCGAGGCCGGGTCATGTTCCCCATCTTCGATGTTCGCGGTGATGCGGTGGGCTTCGGCGCCCGGCTGCTGGATGGCAGCGGCCCAAAGTATCTGAACTCGTCCGAAAGCGCCGTCTATCAGAAGTCGAGACTGCTGTACGGGCTCAACTGGGCCAAGTCGGAGATTGTGCGTTCGGGCGAGGCCGTCATCGTCGAGGGCTATACCGACGTCATTGCCCTTCACGCGGCCGATCGTCCGATAGCGGTGGCCACGTGCGGCACCGCGTTCGGCGAACGCCACCTGGAGTTGCTCCGCCGGTTCACCGAGCGGGTGGTACTCGCCTTCGATGCGGACGAGGCCGGCACCGGTGCCGCGTTACGAGGATTCGAACTGGAGAATCCGGTCAACCTCGACCTCCGCATGGCCCTGATGCCTGGGGGAGGAGACCCGGCTGACCTCGTACAGGAAGGCCGCATCGACGAGGTTCAGTTGGCGATCGAAAAGTCGATTCCGTTGCTGCAATTCCGTCTGGACCGGGAGCTCGAACGCCACAACCTCGATGAGCCCGAGGCGCGGGGCCGGGCAATCCGGTCGGCCGCGGCGGTGATCGCCCGCCATCCGGACCAGGTGGTACAACACGAGTACGCGGTGATGGTGTCGCGGCGCACCGGGGTCGACCTTTCTGTGGTGACCGATGCGATTCGGGCGGTGGGCCGGAAGTCGGCGCCCAGGACCGGCGCCGAGGCGCCTGCTGCCGGCGACGCAATCGTTCTTCGCACCGGCCGCGACAAGGCCGAGGCGGCATTGCTGCGCCTGCTCATGGCCAACGATCCCGTGGTCCGAGCCACGGACGCCAGCCCCTTGATCTCCCACCCCCGGCTGCAGGAGGCATATGCGTCCATGCGCCCTCGCATCGACGAATTGAGCCCGACGGCTCGTCCGGACCTGGGCAGCATCATCGGCGACGGCGACGACCCCGGGTCCCGGTTCCTGCGCGCATTGGCGATGGACCGTAGGCCGCTCGCCAAACCCGACGAACTGCTCATGCGCCTACGGCTCTTCGACCTCGACCATCGGATCGCCGCCGCCCGATCGTCGCTGGATCGGCTCGACCCGGACGGCCAGCCAGAAGCATATTCCCAGCAGTTTCGGGCCTTGTTAGCGTTAGAGCATGAGAGGCAAGAGCTGCGGGAGCAGGATCAGGCTTTGTTCTGATGGATGAGCAGGACCCAGAAGTCGTGGTGGATTTGGCGAGCCGGGCGGTGTCGATCGACCGCGTCGTGCATGTTCTGGTGGATCGGGGGAAACAGCGCGGCTTTCTGACCATGGCCGAGATCCAGCAGGAGCTGGAGGACGCCGAGGCCCCGGCCGACGCCTTCGACGTAGTGTTCGATCGGCTCAAGCGGGCGCGGGTGCGCATCGAAGAGGATGGGCCGGAGGTGTGGGATGAGTTCACGTTCCCTGATGAAGCGGCGTCGGTGTCCGACCCGGTGCGCATGTATCTGCGCGAGATCGGCCGGGTTCCGCTACTGAGCCCCCAACAAGAGGTCGAGCTGGCGATGGCCCGGGAGGCGGGCGAGCGGGCCAAGGGCCGTCTCGAGTCCGAAGACCTGAGCCTGGCGGACAGTGTCATCCTCGAACGGGCGGTCCGCAACGGCGAGCGGGCCGAAGAGCGTTTGGTCGAAGCCAACCTGCGCCTGGTCGTGAAGATCGCGAAGAAGTATGTGGGGCGGGGAATGGCGCTTCTCGACCTCTTCCAGGAAGGAAACATGGGGCTGATGCGGGCGGTCGAGAAGTTCGACTACCGCAAAGGTTTCCGCTTTTCGACCTACGCGACCTGGTGGATTCGCCAGGGTGTCACGCGGGCAATTGCCGACCAGTCACGGACGATCCGGGTACCGGTCCACATCGGTGAGACGCTGTACCGGCTCATTCGCACCCAGCGCAGCCTCTCGCAGGACCTCGGTCGCGAGCCGACCGACGACGAGATCGCGGCGGAAATGGACATCGACCCCCAGCGGGTCATGGAGCTGCGCCAGATCGCCCAGGATCCGATCTCCCTGGAGAGCCCCCTGGGTGATGACGACTCGATGACGTTGGGGGACTTCGTGGAAGACCACGGAGCCGATCGGCCCGTCAAGGCCGCCTCGTTCCGGATGCTGCAGGAAGATCTCTCGCTGGCCCTGGAGTCCCTCAACGATCGCGAACGGCAGGTGCTGGTGATGCGGTTCGGGTTGGAAGACGGCCGGGTCAAGACCCTCGAAGAGGTTGGGAAGGCCTTTGGTGTCACCCGGGAACGCGTCCGGCAGCTCGAGACCAAAGCACTCCTGAAACTGAGGATGCCGGCTGCGGCCAAAGAACTGGAAGGGTTCCTAGGAGACTGACTTCATCCGCTCACTGGCGATCTTTGCGATGGCGGCGGCCTTCTCCATCAGCATCTCGCGCCGCTTCTCGTCCCATACGAGTGCGGTGAGTGCTCCTACTACGCCGAGCATGATGAGGCGCTTCATCCCGTCCCTTCACTGGTCGATAGCATGGACATACGTATTGTGCCATGCGGCCTGAGCACAATGGTACGATTCCCCGCCTTCCGGGGTAGCTCAATCGGCAGAGCAGCGGACTGTTAATCCGTTGGTTGCGAGTTCGAGTCTCGCCCCCGGAGCAATACGCTCACAACGACCGCATCGTCCGGGCAACGCGCGCATCCTTTGCGCGTGTGCCGCTATCCCTGCCAGAAGCCCTTGCGGTGAGAGATGGCGAGTGCCTTGTGGCATGACGGGCAGGCGTAGACGGTTCGCACGCCGAACGAGAACGTTGTCGAGCCACCGGTTTTCGGTGTCACGGCGGCGACTTCATCGAGAGCTTTGTCGCAATATGGGCACAAGGGCACGAGATCAGGTTGTTCGACGATCACCATGGGCATCACGCTCCTTTCAAGGGCGGGGTGAGGTTATCGACCAGCCCTGTTGATTGCACTCGACCAGGGTGGAAGCCGATCACATTGGCCAAGACTGGCTACGAACGCGGGGCAGAGGGTGCTCCGTGCCCGGTATTGACCGGCGTGACACGCCGGCGTAGCGTCATGGCGTGCGTTCCCGGATCCTGGCTGCCGCTTTTCTCGGTTCATTACTACTCATCGCCACCGAGCTGGCGTCGCTGCCTCCCATCACGGATGAAACGGTGAAGCCGGTAGAGCTGGCGCTGCCGATCGGGGAAGGACAAGTCAACACCACGAGAGATCGGGTCGCACTCTATGACCCGGTATCGGGCATGTTCTTCATCGGCGACGAGAACTCCACCACCCGGGTTGAGCTCGGGATGGTCGGTCAGCCGATCGCAGGTGATTTCGATTGCGACGGCCGCGACGGGGTCGGCGTCTTCCAGAGCGACACGGGGCGCTTTTTCGTCGACAACGACCTGGATGGGGACCCGGACGCCGAAGGCCGCCTCGTCGGCGGGGACCGCATGCTCGTGGGTGATTTCGTCGGTCGCGACGGCTGTGACGAGGTAGCTGTCTACGACACCCGGCGTGGGTACCTGCGAATCGGTAACTCGGCCGGACCCGGCTACGTCACCGAGGTGACCGGTTACTACTTCGGCGTTCCGGGCGACGAACCCTTTTCCGGCGATTTTGACGGCGACCTGCAAACCGATCTGGCATTGCATCGTGACTCAACCGGTCTCGTCTACATCCGAACACGTCACAGCACCGGCTTCGCCAATTCCGAGTTCGTCTACGGCGACCCTGCCGACCTGATCGTGGCGGGTGACTGGACAGGCGGTGGGGGAGATTCAGTCGGGGTCTATCGCCAGCGTGACACCACGATCTACCTCCGTTACTCGAACACTCTCGGGGTCGCCGATGAGCAGTATGTCTATGGCAATCGCAGCCTGATCGCGGTAGCCGGCGGGTTCGGTGATCTGCCGGGCGGCGATCCACCGCCCCCGCCCTACTTCGACGCATCAGACAGCTGTTTCGCGGACCGGGGTGTCTTCCAGCCCACGGGGAGGCTGATCCCCATTGCCGCCGACGGTGAATCGGGATCGGGAACGATCACCTACTCGGTGGCAGTGGAAGAAGGCATCGGGATCGATCCCGTCTGCCTCGTGATGGTTGTGTCCTCGATCCTGGAGGATGAGCGAGGCTGGGAGCAGGATCCGGAGATCGATTTCCAGCTCGTGACCAGCGGCGCCGATTTCCGCGTGGCGCTCGCCTCCCCCAGTACCGTGGACCGGCGCTGTGCCCCGCTACGAACCAACGGGGTGTACTCGTGTTTCAACGGCATCCATTCGATGATCAATCTGACGCGGTGGCTCAACGGCGCCGACACGGTGGCGACCATCTCCGAGTATCGGGAGATGGTGATCAACCACGAGGTGGGCCACGCCCTCGGGTACGGTCACGTCGGATGCCCCGGTCCGGGCCGGCTTGCTCCGATCATGATGCAGCAGACCATTCGCCTCGATGGCTGCGAGCCGAATGCGTGGCCGCTCCCGTCGGAGTTGAACGGATTGCGCCGTCAGTAACGGAGAACGGCTGCGCCGGCCTCGATCTGGTGGGTGCGATGCACCTCGCCGCCGTGGCGCCAGGTCTCCAGCGCCGCCGTCTCGATGAGGAGGGGGTCGACGACCATGCCCCAGTCGGGGTTGAACAAGAAGGCATGGACCTTGCCCTGGCGGGCGGCCTCGATGATGCCCGGGAGACGGTGGAGGGCACGGCTGCTTCCTGCCACCCGGTTGTAGAGATCGATGGCCGGACGGGCTTCGTCGAGGGCGTCGCCCAACTCCGCCACGGCTCGTTGGTGCAGTTCGTTCAGACCGGAGGATGATGGGTTGGTGGCGACGGTGACGACGTCGATCGAGCCGTTGGAGACGACTTTGCGATACTCGGATACGAGGGCGGGCGGGGCGATCACGGCGTGGGTCGTGACTCCGTTGCCCACCGCCTTCTCCACCGCGGTCTCGACCATGCGAGCGTACCGATGGAGGTCCTCTGCGGCTTTCCTCTCCAGCCCCCCGTGTCCGTGGAAGGCTTGTGATCCTCCGACGGAATGGGACTGCAGTTGGCGCTCGATGTCCGCATATTGGGTCACTTCTTGAATGCCGGACGGAGCGTCCGGTAGGTCGAGCGGTTCGTAGCCGAACTTGTTGGCGATGGCGGCGTCCACTCCGGAGCGCGTGAGGGCCACGAGGACGAACCGCGCCGGCTTGACGAGAGGCGCGAGCGGAGTCAGCGCATAGGCCTCGCCGACGATCACGTCTTCGCCGAGGTCGATGGGCACGGTGGTCACCACCCGGCGTTCTGGCGAGACGAATATCGCGCGGGAACTGGCAGAGTCGGCGCCCTTGTGGTCGACGGACTCCACCAATCCGTTGAACCAGGTTTTAGCCGACCGCTCATACATGTCGGCTTCGACGAGCTGTCGGATCGCAGCCGTGATCATGGCACGGATGCGGGTCTCGTCTTCGGCGACGGGATGGCCGGGCGCGCGCGGCGGGACCAGCAGCGTGATCTTTGGCGTCTGCGTGTCACGAATGAGCCCGTCGAACACTTCGGCGGGCAAGCCCATATTGATCGAGATGGTTTCGATTGCGGCGATGTTCATGGATTCTACTTGGCCGGCACGCAGGTGATCACGGGCCCGGAAGCACCGTGAATCACGTCGGCCACCACGCTCCCGAGCAGCACCCGGCGTAAACCCGTTCGCCCATGGGTCGCCAGCGCCAACAAGACGCCGGCGTCGTCACCGACCCAGTCGAGGATCGCCTTGGCGGGGTTGCGGGAGTGCAGAACGTCCCACTCCAGCGCCACGCCGTCATCCTTCAGTCGACGGGCGACATTGTGTACGTAGTTCGTCTCGATGGTTCCGAGGTTGGGGTCGGGATCCACCACCTCCACCAACCACAGAGGAATGTCGAGGGCTTTGGCCCAGGCTTCGGCCTCGCGCACGATCTTCTCTGCAAACTCCGAACCGTCGACACAGGCGATTACGCGGGTGTAGGTGTCGCTGGACCTGGCTTTGGGTCCGATCAGCAGAACGGGCTTGCGTGACTTCTCGATGATCTCACCCGACACCGAGCCCAGCAGCACGGTGAGCAGGCCGCCGCGGCCATGGGAGCCCATGATGAGGATGTGGTTGTCGACCCCCTCCACGTATCCCAGAATTGCGTCAGCGGTCGACGGGTGTTCGTCATCGATGCCGACGAATTCCACGTCCAATGGCTCGGCGAGAGCGGCGGTTTCAACGGCGGCGGCCACGTGTGGCAAATCGACGCCGGCGGAACCAGCCGTCAGCAACGTGATGTCGGCCCCCACCGCGCGTGCAAGCGTGTCCGCCGTTCGCAGGACCGGCACCGAGAACTCGGATCCATCGACCGCCGCAATCACATGCTGGTAGAAGCCCTGGCTGTCGCCGCCTGCCGCCTCGCTCGAAACGCCCTGTTCAACCGTCATCTGACCTCCTTGCCGGATGCCACTGCAACATACCTCAATGGTTTCTGTCCTGTAGGGGATTTGGTCCCCCTGGGGGTGGCCATGATGACGACCCCAGCCCGCGGCCGATGGCGGATGGGACAAATAGTGACGTTTGGACCTGCCGCCGGCGTCCTCCAAACCGTACGGGGACGAGTTGATAGGAGATGTTGCGCCTCAATCGTGAAATGGCCGCCGCGACAGTTGCTCCGCAACTTGCCGGATTCGCGCAATGGAAGACGGGGGAAGGTACCGCTCCATAGGGAGCGCAGCGACCGAAGGAGGGGTAGGGGGAAAGAACGTCGGTATTGGGGTCGCCGACACTCGAAGGGGGGCTGTTTGGTCTTTTTCCCCCTACCCCTCTCCGGCCTTTGGCCTCCGAGCGGTACCTTCCCCCATCACGGCCCTTCGGGCCTTGCGATGGGGGACCATTGTGGGGGCGAGATCTCGGTGGCGACCTCTTCGAGCGCTGGTCGATCTAGCAGGTGCCCGGGTGGACGGGACGGGTGACCGGACGCCGCTCAGGCCGAGGTTTCTCCCGGCCGGCTGTATTCGGAGGCGTGCTTCGGGACGGCGATTCCAGGCCGCAGCAGGCTGTCATCCAACGGTGAGCCGAATTCGGTGGTGACCGGAATCACGCCTGCCCATATGTCGAGTTCATGGTCTGCGTCGTCGTCCTGCGGATCTCCGGTTCTGATCTTGGCGGAGGCCTCGTCGATCCCGACCGCGATGATCGAGGTCGCCTTCAGCTCCCGCTCATCGGGACGCCGCGCTTGGTCCCATCTGCCCGGCGCCACATGCTCGACGACGGCTCTGAACGCCACGATTTTTTCTTCGGCGTCGGTCACCTCCCGCCCCTCGCCCAGGACCACTACCGATCGGTAATTCATCGACGAATGGAAATGGGATCGAGCCAAGACCAGCGCGTCGACGAGGGTGGCGGTCACGCAGATGGGCTGGTCGCGAATCGACCGCAGCATCCGGCTAGCGGGTGAACCGTGGAGGTAGAGCGAGTCGCCGACCCGGGCATGGATCGTCGGGATAACAAACGGTTGCCCCTTGTGGACGAACCCGACGTGGCAGATCAGGGCCTCGTCGAGGATGGCATCGATCGTGGGGCGGCCATACCTGCCCCGCTCGGGCAGCCGTTTGACCTCGGTGCGTGGGGTGGGTGGCGGGGTATCCATGCCAAACCACCCTATTGCATGTCAAACAAGAGTGCCCCCGGCGGTCACCGGGGGCACTCTTCGGTCGGCGAGATCAACTACGGAGCAGAGGGGCAAATGAAACGACTGTCGAAGTTGATTCCAGCAGGGCCGAGGGCGGCCATATTGGGGCTACGGATGGCTCCGCACTCCATCCCGCTGTGCGCCGTCACGTATGCCTGTGATCCGGCTCCGGTTTCCGCGAGGAACGACTCGACCGGCCCCACAAAACCAGCAAATGGTGCGCCGCCTTGTCGGTCTTGGTTGGCATTGACCGCTTTTTCATTGATATGAGCGAATGACGGTGCTGCAGTCAGTGCCGTCAAGAGCATCGCGAGCGCGATGCCTCGAAAGAGTCGCTTCTTCATACCTCTCCTTTTCAGTTTGCGTCGCTACGTTCGACGCGTTCGGTGTTCATCTACGCTACAAAGAGTGGTGTTGCATGTCACGTGATTCTTTTTTCAACGCTTGAATCCGCCTATGAGATTCGCTCCGATCTGGACCGAGCGACTGCTGATTCGGCCCATGCAACCCGAAGATGCGGTCGGCCTCGCCGACCGCCGGAGTGATCCGCGCGTCGCCCGCTTCCAGAACTGGCTCGTGCCGTTTCCTCTCGAGCAGGCCGAGGACGTGGTGTCGGAAGTGATCGCCATGCGCGGGCCTGCCAACGATGAGTGGTGGATGGCGTCCGTTGTCGATCAGGACACGGGCCAGGTCATTGGTGATCTGGCCGTTCACATGACCTGGGGTATGCGGTCGGCCGAGATCGGGTATACGCTCGACGCCCGTCATTGGGGCGGGGGTTATGCGACGGAGGCGGTTGGCGCCCTTGTCGAATACCTGTTCAGCGATCCCCGGCCGACCCGGAT
>JBFIPU010000063.1:0-15370 GCA_041609995.1 Acidimicrobiia bacterium | reverse complement strand
GTGATCGTCACCGGCGGAAGCCGGGGGATCGGATTGGCGATCGCCCATGCCACCGCGGATGCCGGTGCCAATGTGGTGGTCGCCTCGCGCAAACAAGAGGGAGTGGATGCAGCTGCCGAGACGATCCGGGAGACGGGTGGCTCGGTGCTGGCCGTTGCCGCCCACATGGGCGATGCTGATGCGGTGGCGGGCCTGTTCGACAAGGCCCGGGCCGAATTCGGACCCGTCGACGGACTCGTCAACAACGCCGCCACCAACCCCTATTTCGGCCCGATGCTGGGTATCGAGGAGGGGGCGTTCGACAAGACGATCGAGGTCAACCTGAAGGGCCCACTGGCGGCCTGTCGACAGTTCGCGTCGCAAGGAATCCCCGGCTCGATCGTCAACATCGCCTCGATCGCCGGTATGCGAGCCGCCCCGCTCCAGGGTGTATACGGCATGACCAAGGCGGCCTTGATTTCGATGACCCAGACGCTGGCCCACGAACTGGGTGGAGCCGGGATCCGGGTGAATGCCATCTGCCCGGGACTCGTCGAAACCCGCTTCGCATCGGCCTTGATTCAGAACGAGGAGATCCTCGAGCAGGTCAACCAGAAGTCGGCTCTCAAGCGGCACGGACAACCCATCGAGATGGCCGGCGCCGCCGTCTACCTCCTGTCCGACGCCTCCTCCTTCATGACTGGCCAGAGCATCGTGATCGACGGCGGCTCCACCGCCAACTAACTGGCTGCCTGGTCGCCTCGATCGACGCCCGGCGGCTCAGTCCCGAGTGGGCTCGCGCGAAGCCGTCTCACCAGTCGATAGACGCCATACGCCACGAATGCCAGCAGCACGCCCACCACGATCGGCAACAGGATCGCCAGGAACGAGGTGACGGTGGCAAGGATGTCTTCGGCTGCACTGACGGGTGCGTTGCCGACCCCGGCGGTGGCGGCAGTGACCGCCGGACGCACCACCGTCGACTTGGTGGCGTGCACGCCTCCAGAAACGAGCAAGCCGGCGATCACCGCCAAACCGGCATTGAGCTCGGCGGCCGAGGTAGAGGCGGCGAACAGAATGGCCCCGGCGGTGGGGCGGACGAAAGTCTGGATGGCGTCGTTGACGTGATTCACAGCCGGCAACTTGTCGGCCACGATCTCGACGAACGTCAATGCTCCGAGCACGATCAACACAGCCGGATGGGAGATGGCGTCGTACGGGCTCGAGAGGTCGAGCAGCCCGGTGTAGCGGTCCATGAATCCCACCACCAGCAGCGGAATGTAGGCGTTGAGTCCGGCACTCGCTGAGAGCCCAAATGCAGAGAAGATCCCGGAGACCAGTTCCATCGATCGAGAGCGTACTCACTGGAATTCGTGATCTATGCTCGCCCGATGGTTACGGCCGTTCGGCGCGCGCTGGTGGGAGAAGGCGAATTGGACTACCGCCAGGGAGCCGCCATCGTTCTCCTGGCCGGGGTCATGTTCAGCTTCACCGCGCTCCTGTTCCGTGCGTTGGAGAGCGCCAACGACTGGCAGTTCCTGACGATCCGGGGAGGTTCGACGGCGCTGGTGTTGCTCGGCGTGGCCTATATCCGGCGCAAAGGCCGGCCCGTCCAATTCTCAGAGGTCGATCTCAAAGTCGTCGTTGCCGGGCTCCTCCTGGGCAGCATGTCGATCCTGTTCATCCTCGCCCTGGCCCGGACGACGGCGGCGCTAACGACGTTCCTGCTCGCCGCCGCACCGTTTTCCGGAGCATTCCTCGGCCGGATCTTCTTGCGAGAGAAGGTGACAGGGGCCACGGTGGGTGCCATGGTCGGCGCCCTGGTCGGAGTGGCGATCATGGTGGGAGCCGGCATCGAGGCGGGCCAATCGAGTGGGGTGTTGTTGGCGGCACTCATCCCGCTGCTGCTTGGGATCTACAACGTGCTGCTGCGCTCGAAGGGGAGCGCGGTCGATCCCATCCTCCCGGCCATCATTGCCGGCACCAGCCTGGCCATCGTGACCGGCATCGTGTCGCTTGTGACCGTAGGGCTGGCGATGAGTGTCCGGGACCTGCTCCTCGGGTTTGCGGCCGGGGGGGTCGTATTGGGCATGGGGCTCCCGTTGTTCAACCTCGGTCACCGCTACGTGCCCGCCGCCCAGTTGTCTTTGCTCAACCTCTCCGAGATCGTGCTGACTCCCCTGTGGGTGTGGATCTGGCCTGGAGAGGTTCCCAGCATCGGGACGCTTGTCGGAGGCGCGATCGTTTTGGTAGCGGTGGTGTTCCTGGTCGTCGCCACCGACCGGCGCCTCAAGATGGCCGCCCGCTAGCGGCGCCGATCAGCGATACTGGCCGCCGTGTTGACCGCCTTGTTCTTCGTCGTGGCCTTCGTGGCCGGTGCGCTCACCTACAACGCCCTGCGAAAGCGGTCGCTGTGGCTCCTCGCCCTCGTGATCGGCGAATTTCCGGCCCACCAGTTCCTTTTTCAGTCGCTGCTCCTGGTCGTCTTCTGGGCAGCCGGCGCCATTCGAGGATTTCTCGGTTGGTTCGCCCTTGGGCTGATGCTGTTCTCTCTGGCGGGACTATTCGTCCTCATAAGGCGGGCCGTTGAGGCAAAGCCGACGGTGCGGAACGTGCTGGCCGCGGCCGACATCCCGATGGTCACCGACGTACCCCATGCGTTGGCCGACGTGGTTCGTATCAGCCCCCGACTGCCCGGGCCGGTAGTGGAGCACGACGGGATCTCGTACGGGCCCCATGCCCGGCACCTGGTGGACCTTCACCTCCCGTCGGAGCCGAACGGCCTGCTGCCGATCCTCGTCCAGGTACACGGCGGCGGCTGGCGTCGGGGGAGCCGCAAGACGCAGGGGCGCCCGCTCGTCCACCACCTGGCAGAGCTGGGCTGGTTGTGCGCCAGCCTCGACTACCGGCTCAGCCCCGAAGCAACCTTTCCCGACCATCTCGAAGATGTGAAACGTTGCATTGCCTGGCTACGCGAGCACGCTGACGAATGGGGAGCGGATCCGCAGTTCGTCGCTGTGACCGGGGGTTCCGCCGGCGGTCACCTGGCGGCCTTGGCCGCCCTCACCGGCAACGAAGCCGGCCTTCAACCGGGGTTTCGGGAGGCCGACACCACGGTCCAGGCGTGCGTACCGTTCTATGGCATCCACGATCTGCTGGATCGCAACCGGGTGCGCTACCCCTGGCCGTTTGTGGAGGCGACGGTGATGAAGGTTTCTCCCGAGGCGGATCCGGCGGCGTGGGACCGGGCCTCACCTCTGACGATGGTCAATCCTTCGGCGCCGCCCTTCTTCGTGCTGCACGGGTCGCACGATTTCCTGGTTCCGCCTCGGGAATCGCGTCAATTCGTGGCTGCCCTCACGGACGTGTCGCAAAGCCAGGTGTTGTATGCCGAGATTCCGGGAGCCACCCACGGGTTCGACGCCCGCCACTCCATCCGCAGCCGACATGTCGTCCATGCCGTCGAGTCCTTCCTGGCGTATCACCACAACAACAGGTGAGTACCTGCGCGGCTCGGGTAGGCAAGACGGACCCATGCACTTGAGGGATCTGCTCCGTGAGCCTCGCAGCTCACCCGACAAACGGGTTGGCAAGGCTCGCTGTGATGCTGGAGGCTCACTGGCCGAGCGCTTCCTCCAGCGTGGTCCAGGCCAGGTCGGCGCATTTGATGCGGACCGGGAACTTGCGGACTCCCTGGAGCGCCTCGAGGTCTCCGAGGGTGGCCCCCGGCCGATCCTCGTCCACGACCACCTCTTCGGTTTCGATGACCCCCATCATCTTCTTGAAGGTCTCGGTCATCTCGGCGATCTCCTTTTCGGTCTTTCCCAACACAGCCTGCGACATCATCGAGGCCGATGCCTGGCTGATCGAGCAACCCTGCCCCTGAACCGAGATTGCGGAAAGCGTGTCGCCGTCGAGCTGCACGGCGATCGTCACCTCGTCGCCGCACAACGGGTTGCTGCCTTCGGCCGTGGCGTCCGGGCGCTCCACCGGCTCCCGGTTGCGGGGGCTGCGGTAGTGGTCGAGGATGACCGCGCGGTACATCTCCTCAAGCGACACTGAAGAGTTCCTTGGCGTCGGCCAGCGCCTCGATCAGGGCGTCGATATCCGACTCCCGGTTGTAGAGGTAGAGGCTGGCACGTGCTGTGGCGGGGACATCGAGTGACCGGGCCAATGGCCGGGCGCAATGGTGGCCGGCCCGGATGGCGACCCCCCGTTGGTCGAGGATCGTGGCCAGGTCGTGAGGGTGGATGTCCGCCAGCGTGAACGAGATGGCTCCTACCCGTTTCTCGGCGGTGGGCGGACCGTGGACAGTGAGCCCATCGACATTGGCCATTTGCTTCAGGGCGTACTCGGTGAGCTCCCGCTCGCGCGCCTCGATGTTGTCCATGCCGATGGCCTCGAGATACTCGACCGCCGCCCCGAGGCCTACCGCTTGGGCGAATGGGGGAGTACCGGCCTCGAACTTGTGTGGGACGGCGGCCCACGTCGCACCGTCGAGGCGCACGTCGGTGATCATCTCGCCTCCGCCTTCGGCCGGCTCCATGGACTCCAGTAGCTCGGGCCGGCCCCACAGGGCACCGATCCCGGTCGGACCCAGCATCTTGTGGCCCGAGAAGCAGAGCCAGTCGACGCCTGTTTCGTAGACGTTCACCCGCGTGTGGGGAACGGCCTGGGCCCCGTCGGCGATCACGAGAGCACCGACACCATGGGCCGCTTCGGCGATTTCTTCGATCGGGTTGATGGTGCCGAGCACGTTCGACGCCATCGAGGCCCCGACGAGCTTGACGTCGTCGTCGAGGAGGTGATAGAAGTCCTCCATGTCGAGTCGGCCGTCTGGCGTGAGGCCGACGAACTCGATGTCGCAGCCGGTCAGGTCCGAAATCAGCTGCCAGGGCACGATGTTGGCATGGTGCTCCATGATGGTGAGGAGTATCCGGTCGTCCTCGCGCAGGTTGCGGAGGGCCCACCCGTAGGCGACCGTGTTGAAGGCCGACGTTGCCCCCCGCGTGAACACGATCTCGTCGGTCTGGGCTCCCACGAACCGGGCGACGGTGGACCGGGCCGCCTCGTACGCCTGGGTTGCTTCGTCCGCCAACGCGTAGGCCCCCCGATGGACGTTGGCGTTCGTGGTCGTGTAGAACTCGATGATGGCGTCCAGCACGGCTCGTGGCTTCTGCGATGTGGCGGCCGAGTCCAGGTAGGCGAGCGGGTAGCCGTTCATCTCCCGACTCAGGATCGGGAAGTCGGCGCGAACGGCGTCCCAGTCGATCATGAACGCAGCTCGGCTGGGCTCCGGAAGCTCTCGTAGCCGTCTTCTTCGACCCGGCGGGCGAGCTCGGGCCCTCCCGACTCGACGATCTCGCCGTCCATGAGAATGTGAACCACGTCGGGGTTGATGTATTCCAGGAGGCGCTGGTAGTGGGTGATGATCAGAAAGCCGCGTTCGGGGCTTCGCATGCGGTTGACGCCGGCGGCCACCGTGGCCAGGGCGTCGATGTCGAGCCCCGAATCGGTTTCGTCCATGATGGCGAGTTCCGGTTCGAGCACCGCCATCTGCAGCACCTCGTTGCGCTTGCGCTCGCCGCCGCTGAATCCCTCGTTCAGGTAGCGGTCAGCGAAGGACGGGTCCATGCCGATCTCTTTCATCGCCTCCATCACCCTCAGCCGGAGCTCGAGAACCGTGTAGTTGGTGCCGGTCTTGTTGGTGAGGGCTGCACGGAGGAAGTTGACGATGGTGACCCCGGGGATCTCTTCGGGGTACTGGAACGCCAGAAACATCCCCATCTTGGCGCGCTCGTTGGGCGCCACCTCCGCCTCCTCTTCGGGAGTCGGATCGTCGCCGAGGACCAGTTCTTTGCCTTTGAAGACGATGCTGCCGGAGGTGATCTCGTAGTCCGGGTGCCCCATCAGAATGCTGGCAAGGGTGGATTTTCCCGATCCATTCGGGCCCATGACGGCATGCACCTCGCCTCGATTGACGGCAAGCGTGATGCCATTGAGGATCTCGGAACCATCTACGGACGCGTGGAGATCGTTGATTTCGAGGAGGGCGTTCACAGGCTCAAGGATAGGCCGGACGCCACACTCTGGTAGGGGGAGTTTCGCTCGCTAACTTGCGGGTATGTGCAGAAGCATCAAGACATTGCGAGGGCTCGAGGTGGGCCCGTCCGAGGAAGAAATCGAGGCGGCCGCGTTGCAGTACGTGCGCAAGATCAGCGGGTACCGGAAGCCATCGAAGGCCAACCAGAAGGTCTTCGATCGGGCCGTGCGGGAGATCTCGCGATCGAGCACCAAACTCCTCGAAGAGCTGGTCGTCCGCTGATCCCCCGACACGTATAGTGCTCTTTACGGCCACGAAAAGTGTTCAAGCTTTCCGCAGGTCGAGCCGAAAGACAGGGCACGATCTATCTGGAGGAGCCCACGATGTTTCTGATCCTGTCCTTGAAGGCGTTTGCCGCCAAAGCCGTCACTGCCACCGCGGCCGTCGCAGTGGCCGTCGGAGGGGTGGCGGTCGTTGCCAACGAGGCCGACGGCACCCTACAACCGGAGCAAGCGGAGGTTCTTTCGGTCGAGCAAATCGATGAGCTGGGCATAGAGACAGAAGCTCCGGCGGCGTTGACGAGCGCAGAGGCCGATGGCGCGGCCGGCGAAGAGGTCGCAGGTGACGAGGAAACCGACACCCGGGGTTGCGTTGCGTGTGAAGTAGACCCGGACTTGCTCGCAGCCTGCCACGAGGCCCGTAATCACGGGCAGTTCGTGAGCCAGGTCGCCCGCGACGGCGGCGATGTGGTCGACGCCGCCCACTCCCAATGCGGCAAGAAGGACAAAATGGAAAAGAAGGATGACGGGGACGGCGAGATTCCCGATGGTTCGGAGGATCCGCTGGTGGCCGCTGCCACTCTGGAAGAGGGCGACGGCGCAGAGAAGGCCGACACAGACTCCGACACCGAGGGGTCGGACCCCGATGCTGACGAGGGCAAGGGGCGCAAGAAGGGCTCAAAGCCCGGACGGGGCGGCAAGAAGACCAAGTAGACCGCCCCTACCTGGCGATCACCAGCCGCGTGCCCGCCAGTCGGGTACGTACGGACGCTCCCGCCCGATGGTGGAGGCCTCACCGTGGCCCGGGAGGATCCGGGTGGCGTCTTCTAGCGTGAACAACCGCTGCTCCAATGACTCCATGATCGTCTCGAACGACGACTCTTTGGAACTCGTGGCGCCCGGCCCTCCCGGAAACAACGTGTCGCCGCTGAAGAGGAGATCGCCGCCATCCTCTACGGGAAGAACGAAGCACACCGAGCCGGGAGTGTGACCAGGAGTGTGGATGGCGGTGATGGGCAACGCACCGATGGCTATCTGCTCGTTGTCGGAGATGGGGTGCCCGGTCGAGATCCCGGCGATGCTCTCGTCCGCCGGATGGATGCGGAAGGGAATGTCGAGGCCGTCGGCGACCTCGGTGGCAGCCCCGATGTGGTCGAAGTGGCCATGGGTGGTGAGGATGGCCCGCGGGTGGTACGGCTTGGCGGCATAGATGATCCGATCGGCTTCGCCGGCGGCGTCGATGATGACGGCCTCATGCGTTTGGCGGCAGGCAACGATCCAGACGTTGTTGTCCAGCGGGGCGGTCACCAATCGCTGCACTGTGACGAGTTCGTCTTCGTAAAAGGCCATGTCGGCCACACTACTGAGCAGTGCCGGTCTCGAGATGTATGCTGCGCGGCATGTACATCGATGGTGCATGGCGAGATTCGGACCGAACCTTCCCGGTCTCCAATCCCGCCACGGGTGCTCGGCTGGCCGACGTTCCCGACGCAGGGCCCGATGACGTTGCGGCGGCAATCGCTTCGGCGGATCGCGCATTCCCCGACTGGGCTGCCACCACCGCCTACAGGAGAGCCGAGCTGCTGCGCGATGCCTATGCGTTGATGATGGGGCGTAAGGAAGCGCTGGCCAAGCTGATGACCGAAGAGCAGGGCAAGCCGCTGAAGGCGGCGCGCAATGAGGTCCAATACGCCGCCGATTTCTTCCTTTGGTATGCCGAGGAAGCCCGCCGCATCTACGGATCGACCATTCCGGCTCCCCGTCCCGACCAGCGGTTCATCGTCGCCCACCAGCCGATCGGCGTGGTCGGGGCCATTACGCCGTGGAACTATCCGAGCTCGATGATCACCCGCAAAGTGGCACCGGCGTTGGCGGCCGGGTGCACGATGGTGCTCAAGCCGGCGGAGCAGACACCCTTGTCGGCGATCGAGGTCTTCAAGATCCTCGACGAGGTCGGCCTGCCCGCCGGGGTGGCCAACCTCGTCACAACCTCCGATCCGGTGCCGGTGGGTGAGGCGTTCACTGCAGATCCCCGCGTGCGCAAGATAACGTTCACGGGGTCCACCGAAGTCGGGCGCCACCTCGGCGAGGCCGCCGGACGGAACCTCAAGCGGGTTTCGATGGAACTCGGTGGCCACGCCCCCTTCGTGGTGTTCCCGGATGCCGATCCCGTCCACGCTGCCAAGGGAGCCTCGCTCGTCAAATTCCTCAACACCGGACAGGCCTGTATCAGCCCCAACCGGATGTACGTACACCGGTCGATCGTCGACGAGTTCACCTCGGTGCTCGCCGACCGGGTCGGCAAGATGGTGGCCGGTAACGGATTGGAGGAAGGCGTCACGATCGGGCCACTGGTCGATCAACCATCGCTGGACAAGGTCGACCGGCAGGTAACCGATGCCGTCGACAAAGGTGCAGATCTCTTGGCAGGTGGCAAGCGGCTGACCGATGAGGGGCTCGGCGCCGGCTTCTTCTATGCCCCCACGGTGTTGGCCGGGGTGCGGGAGGGCATGGACATCTACCGGGAGGAGACGTTCGGCCCGGTGGCCCCCGTCATTGCCTTCGATGACGTCGACTCGGTACTGGAGTGGGCCAATGACACCAACTATGGGCTGGCTGCCTACGTCTACACCAACGACCTTTCCACCGCCATGGGCATGTTCGAAGGCCTCCGTTTCGGCATCATCGGTATCAACGACATCAATCCCACCGCCGCCGCTGCCCCCTTCGGCGGCATGGGGGACAGCGGCCTGGGCCGTGAGGGTGGGATCGAAGGCATCATGGAATACCTGGAAACCAAGCTGGGCGGCTTCTCCATCCGCTGATCTGCGCCGCAGACCATACGGCGGGCCTCTGACCGATCCCGCTCGAACACCACCGTAGGATGCCGACGATGGACGAGGTCATCTTCAACCGGACCGACGAGCAGCAGATGCTGGTTGATTCGGCGCGAGCGTTCTTGGCTGACAAGCTTCCGCTCGAACGAGTGCGCGAGTTGATGGAGTCGGAAGCTGTTTACGACCAGAACATCTGGGATGAGGTCGCCGCCCAGGGCTGGCAGGCAATGCACATTCCTGAAGAGTTCGGCGGTGCGGGCTTCTCCCTGGGCGAGACGTTCTTGCTCGTGGAAGAGATGGGCCGGGTGTTGGCTCCGCTTCCCTACCTGGGCAGCGCTGTGCTCGCCACAGGCGCCATACTCGAAGCCGGGACCGACGCACAGAAGGCGGCCTTGCTGCCGGCGCTGGCCGACGGATCGCAGAAGGCGGCGCTGGCCGTGCTCGAGTCGAAGGGCACCTGGAGTCCGGCGGCGATCCACGGGCTTGCGGTCAGGGACGGGTCCGATTGGGTCATCACGGCCGAAAAGCCCTACGTGATCGATGGTCCGTATGCCGACTTCTTTGTTGTGGCCGCCAAGCACGACGAGGAGGTTTCGCTGTTTGTGGTGCCGGCCGATCAGGCCGAAGTGGCTTCGCGCACGACCCTCGACACGACCCGCCATGTCGCTTCAGTTCGCTTCGATGGCGCCCGGGTGGCAGGCGACCAAATGCTGGGCTCGCCCGGGTCGGGTTGGAGTGCGATCGAGCGGGTGCGGGCGGTCGGGAGCGTGGCGGTCGCCCACGAAGCGGTGGGCGGGCACCAGGCAGTCCTCGACATGTCGGTCGCCTACGCCAAAGAACGGGTGCAGTTCGGGCGCAAGATCGGTTCGTTTCAGGCCGTCAAACACATGTGCGCCGACAATCTCGTGGCGCTCGAATCTGCCAAATCGTTGACCTACTACGCCGGGTGGGCCGCCCAGCATGACAGTGCCGAGCTGGCGTTGATGGCGCCGGCGGCCAAGTCGTACGCCACTTCCTCGTATTTCAAAGCAGCGGGCGACAACATTCAGATCCACGGCGGAATCGGCTTCACCTGGGAACACGGCGCCCACCTGTTCTTCAAGCGCGCCCGGTCGCTGGAGACCATGCTGGGTGCGGGCTCGGAGCAACGCTCCTTGTTGGCCGACCGCCTGGGCGTTTAGGTCACCGACCTGTAGTTCGAGTCAGCCGACCGTTACTGGCTGTCGGTGCCTTCTTCGGTCAGTTCCTCGGGCGTGGGAACCGGAGTGGACTGGCCGGGTGTCAGCGCTCCGAGGTCGATGCCCTGCGCCAGCAATGGCATGATGATGTCCAGGTCGACAGCCCCCGACCCCGACACGCGAGCCGCCAGTGTGCCGTCGGAATTGACGAAGGCCCAGCCTGGGAAGGGAAGCCCGCCGTAGGCCAGCCCGACGGTCGAGTCCGAGTCGTCCAACAGGGTGGGGACGTCCCAGCCCTCGCTCATGAGCCAGTCGGACGGCGGGTAGTTCGTGCGGATGCGTGAGATGGCGGTGGCGACGCCGATCAGCTCGACGTTCTCAGGGATTTCGTTCTGATCCAGCCAATTCACCAGTTGTGGCACTTCCACCTGGCAATTGGGGCACCAGTGGGCGAGGAAGACGATCGCCTTGGCTTTGCCGTTGTTGGTGATGGAGACCGGCTCCCCGTCGATGCCGACGCCGGTCACCTCCGGCACCGGTTGGCCGGCCGCGGGCTCGAAGCCCTGGCTGTAGGGCGCCAGCGGCTGGCCAGATACCTGTACTTCTGCCTGCGAGTCGGCGAGATTCTCGGTGGTGACGCTGACCCCGCTGAGGACCACGACGATGATGCCGATCATCACGATGGCGCCCACCGACCAGAGCAAGATGTTCTTGAGTTTGTCGTCCATGGAGGCAGCAGGTTAGGCCGGGCGGGCGATTATGACGTTGCTCCGGCATCGAACGCCTTGATCTCTTCGGAGATCTGGGTGAGCGCTTCGGACGACAGCCCATTGGCCCGCAACAACACCGAACCGTCCTTGTCGAGAAACACCCAGTAGGGGTAGGCCTGGAGCCCGTAAGCGACGGCCACGTCGGATTCCAGCGTGTCCTCAATCACGGGGACGGGCCACTCTTCGCGTTGCAGCCATTCCGACGGTGGCCAGTTGGGTCTGTCCTGACGTTCACCGGTAGACACGGAGATGATCTCGATGGCGTCGCCCAGATCGTAGGAGGCCAGCCAGTCTCTCACCTCTGGTACCTCGGTCTGGCAGTGTGGGCACCAGTGGGCCAGGAACACGACCATCTTGTAGGTGTTGCCGTTGTGCACGATTCCTACCGGCGTGCCATCAAACGAAGCGCCCCGCACTTCGGGCGCAATGAGGCTGATGGCTCGTTCGTTCTCCGGTTCGAACTGGGGCAGAGGGTTGCCGGCGATCGCGATCTCGACCCCGGGGTCCACCTGGAGCACAGTCGTGGAAGTGGTGCTGGTGGTGGTCGACGTCGTGAGTTCTGCCTGAGCCGATGTCGAGGTCGTGATCTCGAGATCCGGCCGGTCGGCGGCCTCTTCCGGGCTGCTGCAGCCCGATACGATCAGGCAGAGCGTGATAGCACCCGTGACGGCGAACGACCGACCCACAGCAGCACTGCGGCCAGCGCGAAACCGCTGAAAGCCATGTAGGGGATGGAGATGAATCCGAGCCTCCAGATGTATGCTGCCGAGCAGGGTACATCCACCGAGCAGCTACTCCCCTCTAGTTCCGGGTGGAGCTGCAGCCAGTAGTGCTGCACCGAGATGCCGGCCCCGATGAGCGCCCCGTACAACCCCACCACCCGCGCCCATCCGCCGGCCTTCCGCCACGCCGCCACCAACAACAGTGCCGCCAACGGGTACATGAAATACCGCTGCCACCAACACAGGCGGCATGGTTCGAACCCCACCATCTCCGAATACAGCAGGCTGCCGGCTGTTGACGTGAGCGTCACCACGCCGGCCATCCACAGGCTGTTGTCGCGAATCGTGTCAACCCATTCGCCTGCGGCGCTCGAACTTCGTGACCGGATGTGCATCCCGATCAGCGCCAGCGCCGCCGCATTGGCGAATAACGCCAGCACCACCGTGAGGTTGACGAACCATTCGAATTGCATGGTATGAGCCTATGCCGTCAACGGGTTTCGTTCGTTGGATGCGAGTCCGTCGCCTTGCCCCGGCGCTGTTGGCGCCGCCGACCAGACACTTGAAACGTGCCCGGCTGTGCACTTTGGCCCTATTTCCTCGCAGGTCGCCGTCGTACGTTGGGAGGTGGAAAGGAGGTGGTTTATGCCTGAAGTGATGAAAAGCATCGATATCAGGCGAGAACGTCAGGACGTCTGGGACTTCCTCATTGATCCCCAGAATTCAGTGTTGTGGCAGAGCAATCTGCATGAGTTTGTCATGCTCAGTGACGGCCCTGCCCGCAAAGGCTCTACGTACCGCGGGACGACCAAAGTGGCCGGACGAAAGGTGGATTGGGAGGCCGAGCTGATCGAATTCACAATGCCCGAGAGCCTGGTGTGGCGCAGCACCGACTCGCCCATGGAGTGGGAACTCGAATACGACCTCTTCGAGGGCGATGGGTTCACCACCATGCGGTACCACATCACGGTTCCCGAATTTGGCGGCTTCTTCGGCAAGATCGGTGACGCGATCGTCACGAGGATGTACGAGCGGGACGTAGCGTCGAATCTCGAACATCTCAAGGAGCTCTTGGAGGCCTGATCGCCCCCGAAGGCAAGAAGCCCCGCGCGACGCGGGGCTTCTGCGCGTGAGTGTTCGGGTTACATGCCAGGAACCTCGAACGTTTCGTAAATCTCGACGGTGCCGCCGTCATCCAGATGTGGATGATCTTTGACGGCTGCCTGAGCGCTGGCAAAGTCGTTGGCCGAGATGATCGTGTAACCGGTGAGCCCGGACGGGTCGACCGGACCGTCGGAAGTCATGGCTGCCGACTGACCGAAAGGATTTCCACCATCCACGATGGCCTCGCCTTGCTTGCCGTACCAGGCGTTCCACGCCTCCATCACGGCGTTCACCTCTTCCTGCGGCCTATCCATGCCGGCCCCGCCCCTGTAGAGGAGCACGAAATTCGTTGCCATAAAAGTCCTTCCTCGCAACGTTCTCCAGAACCTACCAGTCGGCAGTCACCCGTGGCGGGGAAACGGGTGTCATCGCGGAACCAGGAGCCATGATGCGACGTCCAATGAGTATGTGGCGCGCAGCGATCATTTTGTTGCCATTGTCCATGGCGACGCTGGCCTGTGGGGGTGGCTCGCTGGGCGAGGGTCCAGGCCCTGACCCGAAGCCACGGGTGTTGGCCGCCGCAGTTCGCCAACTCGTCTCTGTCGACCACACCTTCGGGACCGGCCCTCCGCCTTTCACAGAGTACCTCTTGCTGTCGAGCATCGACCCGGCGGCCGGTCATGTGGGATCCAACCAGGATTCGCCCACCCGCCCACTGACTGCTGGCGAACGTGATGCCATTGCGGCTGCAGTGGCGCCCTTTGGGCCGTCTCGTTGGATCGACGACCCGGAGCGCTGGCGTTCTGAAGATCTCCGACCCACGATCGAGGGCGCTGTCATCATCGGTGTCGGAGAGCCCGAGATATCCGACACATCGGCGCTGGTCCCGATGTCGCTCTGGTGCGGCGGTACTTGCGGGACTTGGTTGACGTACCGCGTGGAGTTGGTCGACGGCTCCTGGCAGGTGGTCGGCACCGAGGGCCCGATCGCAATCTCCTGACAGTGTGGGAGTTGTCGTCGTGTCTTATTGATCAGGCGCACACGATCTGGCCGGCGTTGTGGAGCCAGCGAGTGCCGAAGTTCATGTCCACTTCTTTGTTCACGATCCGATCTCGCGCGTCCCACCAGAGTTTTGCCCACTCGTCGGGATCTGTGAGCGCCGAGTCGGGTTCGGCGATACTTCGAGCCACGAAACCGGGGAAAACGTTGCGCCCGCTGGGCTGGCCGACCGGTTGATACCTGAGGTCGAAGCTCCAGCGGATGTCGTCTGTGTGGTTCTCCAACGAGCCGTGTTCGGTCATCCGGTGGAGCAGCACCATGCCCCCTGCCTTTAGTTCCAGCGGGATGGCGCTGGGCATGTCGAGGATCTGTTCGGGAATGTAGATCTCGGCCGGAAAGATCTTGCCGGGGCAGTGGAGAGTCTGTTCCTCCTGGCGGTGGCTTCCCGGCAGCACGACGAGACAACCGTTGTCTTTGGTGGCGTCGGTGATTGCCAGCCACACCGTGAGCATCTCGGTTTCATCGCCTTCGGGCTCGATGACGGCTGCGTCCTGATGCCACATGGTGGCGGCCACGTTGGCGTCCGTGGCTGCGTTGGGCAGGTGGCGGCGGGGCGGTTTGATGCGTGCGTGCTGCACCGGGTTGGAGAAGATCTCGGGCCCGATGATCGACTCCGCGATGTCGAGCAGGCGCGGATTCGTGAGGAGTCGGAACACGGCCGGCCCGGCGTTCATGGTGGCAGTGGCTTCGAGGTCTTCCAACAACGGGAGCGAGATGTCGAGATGCTGGTACAGGTCGTACATGTCGTCGAGTTGCTGCAGTGCTTCGATGTAGCAGGCCGCAAACGTGTTTCCGATCAGGGGCTCGAGCTTCCCGGCTGTGACGAGCTCGTCGGTGGCTCGCTTCATGATCCCGTCGTATTCGGATCGAATGTCAGCCAGGTCCTCCTCTGAGAGCACGTCTTCGACGACCAGGTATCCATCCCGATCGAACGCGGCGAGTTGCTCGTGGGTGAGGCCAGGGGAAGGTCGGGGCAGCTGCTGTCTCGAGTCTCCGGGAGAACCCGGAATCCCAGCTTCGAGGTGTTGCGCGGTCGGCCCGCCTTCCATGTTCCTCCTCAGCATGCTGAGTGCCCAGCCTCGCGCCGTGAGCGCGTCGATGCGACGGTAGCGGAGATAGGCGCCCGCTCCCAAGGAACGCGTAGCGTTCCCCCTACCCCTGCTTCACTTCGTTCGCAGCGGTACCTTCCCCCAGCTTCGCTGCCTTTGGCAGCTCTCGCTGGGGGACCATTGTGGGTGTGGCTTCTCATGGAGCTTCGAAGCGGCTCCCAAGGAACGCGTAGCGTTCCCCCTACTCCTGCTTCACTTCGTTCGCAGCGGTACCTTCCCCCAGCTTCGCTGCCTTTGGCAGCTCTCGCTGGGGGACCATTGTGGGTGTGGCTTCTCATGGAGCTTCGAAGC